>JAKFVJ010000181.1 GCA_021732245.1 Candidatus Obscuribacterales bacterium
CGCCTAAGAGATTTGGATAGCCACGGCAATTTACAAACGGCACCAGTTGAAGCAATGCTTACAGGCAAAAGCGCTGTCATCAAAGTGCATGCAAATCCATCTTTAGCTTATCGAGCATTTCGCCTGCATGACCCGGAGAGGTACGTACTTGATATAGACGGCATGCCTGAATTGCTCACAACAGAAGCTCCAATTCTTGATACCAATCCATTTCTAAATTCCATTCGCGTAGGCGCTCCATCTACAGGAGAGAATTTAGCAAGAATAGTTCTTGATTTAACTGATCCAAATGTGACGGTGAAAGAGAAGCTTATCAATGGAGAGAATCTACTTACGCTGACAGTGAGTACAAAAGAAAATCTCATCGATGACTTGTCTGTTGTACCTGGAGCCAAAGTTGTTCTAGATGCGGGTCATGGCGGCACAGATCCTGGAGCGCAGAGGTCTGCTGTTCAAGAAAAAGAATTGACGTTGGCTATCACTGAAAAACTCAAATCTGCTCTCTTACAAAAAGGCGTCAAAGTAGAAATGACTCGCTCGGATGATACCTTCGTTTCATTGGAAGACAGAGTAAAAATTACCAATGCAACAAGACCGGATGCATTTGTAAGCGTGCACATCAATTCGCTGGAAGCATCATCCAACATTCAAGGAATCGAGACTTACTACCAAACAGAACAAAGCAAGTCCCTAGCCGACGTTGTGCACCAGAGCCTTGTCGGGGGTTTACAAGTGCCGGATAGATCGGTTCGTAAGGCTCGTTTTTACGTAATTAATCACACAGACGTGCCGGCAGTCCTTGCAGAGGTTGGCTACATCACTAATAAGGATGAGAGAGAAAAATTAATCTCTACTGATTACCAAAATCAAATTGCCGATGCGATAGCAAGAGGTGTTATCCTCTATCTGAATAAACATTATCAGGCAAACGCGGGCGAGAAAGCCGGCAGGCTCAATTAGAGGTAGATATTACTTTGGGTAAACGTCAGACAACCATCGGTCTCTTTGATTCGGGAGTAGGTGGGCTTTCAGTTGTGCGTCAGCTCGAAAGCTACTTTACAACCAGGGGTGAATTGGAATCGTATCGCTTCCTTTATTTAGGTGATACAGCTCGTCTTCCTTACGGCAATCGTCCAGCCCAAGAAATCAAAACCTTCGTAGAAGAAATAGTTGCCTGGCTCACCAATAAAGGTGCCGACCAAATCATTATGGCTTGCAACACGAGTGCAGCTCTTGCGTATTCAGTTGCTTGCGCGCAGTCGAAAGTACCGGTCTTTGATCTAATTAGACCAACCGCTGAGCACTTAGCGAAATCCGCTCGCGGCAAACAAAAAATCGGCGTTTTAGCAACAAACGCGACAGCAAAGAGTCAGGCATTTTCAAAAGCCATCAAGGAATTCACAAACGACTTGGAAGTTGTTGAAATTGGCTGTCCTGAACTTGTAGGCATTGTTGAATCTGGCGATATCGATTCTGATGCAACAAAGAAAGTTCTCTCGAAATACGCATCACAACTGGAAAAAGCCGGAGTTGATAGCGTTGTTCTCGGTTGCACGCATTATCCATTTTTGGCAGGACCGCTAAGTTCGCTTTTGCCGGAAAATGTGCAATTAGTTGATCCGGCAGCACTTATGGTCAGATCACTGAGCAAGAATAAAACATCGCCTCAATTGCTCGATGATTCAAACGAAGTGGAAATCACCAAAGAGCTTTATGTAACTGGTCCGTTGGCTGATTTTGCGGCAAGCGCTCAAGCTTGTTTGGGACAAGCTCCTGGTACCATATACGGTATCACTGTTCAGGACTTGCAGACTGCTCGCACCGAGGCTCTACAACCAGCTTTGCCAGTGGCGGATATTTCTACAGCACTATCCTGATTAGCCTTATCTAATTGACACCCGTGCTAGTATTTTGAGTTGATGAAGGATTCATCGCCTCAAGCAACTTGCGGACCTTAGAAGTCCCTAAGGTGCTTGCAGAAGGATATTATGCCGAGCAAATCAAAAGAAAAATCGACAAATCTAAGTATCTTCGACATTGGCAATAGAGCTGTCGAGCAGTTTTCCAGCCTGGAAGAAGTTCACAAAGCAGCACTAGTGTGCAAAGCTTGCGATCTTTGCCAGACGAGAAACAATGTCGTATTTTTCGACGGAAATCCAAAAGCCAAGTTGATGATAATCGGCGAAGCACCAGGACAAAACGAGGATGAGACCGGCATTCCATTTGTAGGACGTGCAGGAAAATTACTCGACAAAATCCTTGAGTCTGTCGAAATCGATCGTAAAAAAGATACATATATCTGCAACATCGTTAAATGCCGCCCACCAGGCAATCGTGTGCCTACTCCGGACGAAAGACAATTGTGCAGCCGCTTTTTACAGGCACAAATCGAGTTTGTTAAACCAAAACTCATACTACTTGCCGGGACAACCGCTGTACAAGCCATTCTCAACGTAAAGGATCCGATAAGTAGATTGCGTGGTAAATGGATCGATTGGAAAAACGGTGCTAGAGTAATGCCCGTATTCCATCCTTCGTATTTGCTGCGCAGCGACACTAAACAGGTCGGCAGCCCTAAATGGCTTATGTGGCAAGACATCAAAGAAGTTAGAAAGCAACTGGACTTACTGAACGCGAAATAGTGTTTTTGAATTCGTAATTCAAGTGGGGTAACAAAATGGGTAGAAGAGCTGACGCATTTTTTGACGAAATTCTGGATCAACAACTTGTTGAGGCCGTCAATAATGATTTTGGCAAAGCTATTCAACGCTTGCCGAACCTCGGTCATGGCGAAGTCAGAGACGAAGTATTCGTTTACTTCTCCGCAGTAGCCATGCAACAGATAAATGCGCTCGCAGTTAAGCATGGAATAGATGATCCGGTTGCATTGAACGAACTCTATCAACTGACACGCAGCAATCTCATCCACGGATTCCGTCTCGGACAAAGCATCAAAAACGGCACCTGGCAGTGTAGTTAAGTAAACGCACACGCTACAGCGAGAGCGAAAGATTGCGAGGAGCAATCTGAAGCGGAGCGTGTATAGCGAGTAGCAAGCGAAGGTGGAGCGCAGCGTAACCGGAGCGTTACTTTAATGCCCCTTGTAGATCTATTTGGATTTTCGTTCCAACAGCGGGATGTCCGAATTCGGATGCGGCTGATCCGCCCCGTTGGAAAAATTCCCAGAAGCGTCTGTCGTAGCCCGAGCTTCCTGGCGCAAATGCCAGATCGCCTTCCATTACGTTGAAGCTTCCTGTGGCAACAGTTGCCGTTCGCACAACATGACCAATAACGACTTTTATACGTTCACCCGGTGCAAAAGCTGTAGTTAACGGATCACCTGAGCGAATTGTTGTTTTCAAATTCCCAAACGAATCGACATAACCAATCACACGCGAAGGTGGTTCCGGAATAAGTTCAATTGGATCAAGTCTATGCCTTTTAAATGAAAGATCACGAGCGGCCGCTTGTCCTAAAATGCGTGGATAAAAGTCGCGTGAGCGAAATTGTGAACCCTCATTTTTTACATCAACACTCCAGAGTTCATCAAAGTCAGCTCTCACAAATGAGAGTGAATAACCGCTGTTAACAGCAATTACTTGCACTCCATTTTTCAAAACCCCGTACAAAAGTCCTTCGCCTTCGTTGTCCGCGCGCGCATCGCGTCTGTCTTTTCTCGGCGCGCAGTTAGCAAACAAAATGAGTTGTTCAGGACGCAATTCTTTGTCGGCAAGCCCAAGTTGAGCAACTACAAATCCCGTTGCAACAGTTTCAAACGACCCTACTGTCGTCAGATGTGTCCGCACACCATTCGGCAATCTTGCGCTAACGGAAGCCATAATTTCTGCCCAAGCTAAATCGTTCGGCGCATAATCACAAATCAGATGCACTAGGTCGCTCATGAAAGACTCCATTATTAGTTCTATTACTAATTACCCTTTTACGTCTTATCTCACACGAAGTTTCCGATAATTGATTAGCAAAACAGTAAAATCCTTGATACGTCTGCAAAAGCGGGTAAAAGAATAGGTAAGGAGACCAGTGCATGACGCTTTACGCGGATTTACATCGACATTTGGGTGGTGCACTCCACCCACGCATTATCTATAAGTTTCTGCAGCGTCAGGACCATCCTGTGCTGGGCTATTTTCCCGACTACGAAGGCTTTTACAATTGGTTTACGCGCCCTTGTCGAACACTTGAGGAATTCGTAAAAATCCACACCCTGGTTGAAGAATTGCAATCGGTTGAACACTTGCCCTATTTCTGTTTTCGATTATGCCGCGGTGCTTACACATTTGAAAATTTGCAGTACATGGAAATTCGTTATAACCCATATTTCCGTACTGATCACAAACAATCAACCGAGATTCGCCTAGGTCAAATGGATGAAGTTGTAGAAGTAATTACGGCAAATGTACGTCCAGCGGAATATCCAATTACCGTTCGCCAAATTCTTTGTTTGGATAGGCGATTGCCGGAAGAATTGAATCGAAAAATACTGGAAGTAGCAAAAAGACACATAGGTCCTGTTGTCGGCATAGACCTAGCAGGTCCAGAAATTGATCCGGGCAAATGGGAAGTCTGGGTCAAATTAATGGGTGAAGCACGCGCATCCGGACTAAAAACTACCGCTCATTTGGGCGAAACAAGCATTGAAAACGTCCACTCACAATACTTTCCAGTACTTGACCGCATTGGTCACGGTATTCACATTCCTCTTCTCAAACCGGAACTTTTACCGGAATTAGCCAAACGACAAATATCTCTAGAAGTCTGTCCAACAAGTTACCGCCAAACAGGTGTTTTGCAGGATTTTACTCGTTTAAAAGCAGTCTTTAGCCGCTGCAAAGCCGCCGGAGTGCCGATTGCTGTTTGTACAGACAACCCTGGTCGTAATCCGGCACCTTGCACGTTGCCCGGAGAATATGAACGGCTAATTGATCATGATGTTATTGAATTTCATGAGCTGAAAGAGATTCAAAACGAAGCATTTCGTTCGGCATTCGGATTTGTCGGCACACCAAGAATCTAATTGCCAATCAAATTGAAAATAAGTATTTCCGAACGGTCAAAATCGACGTAAAAACTCTGATCTCTAAAGAAGTTGAGCCCCAAGAGCGGCTTATTATGGCTTGGTCTATCGTGAACCTGAGCTTGCACATTGGATTTCTGAATTGGTCCCAATTGAACAGTCTCCAGGTTCATCTTCTTGAATTGCGCTTTGCCGACCATTGTATTCGTCATACCGGTAGCCACTTCTTCAGGAACACTTATTCCCAACATGTCCAACTCCGAACGCGTAAAAACAGTCATCGAAGCTCCGAGATCAACGATCATTTCACAAGGAAGCCCATTTACTTTTGCATCAACAACC
>JAKFVJ010000418.1 GCA_021732245.1 Candidatus Obscuribacterales bacterium
TAAGTGGTGCGCGTTGCCAGGTGTTTGGGCAAGCGATTTTGAATTGCCAGCCATGCTTGCAAGCGGAAATCAACAGCAAGACGCGAACCCGAACCCATAGGATCAGGTTTGACTGAACTTACATTAGCCTTGCTTGCCTTGAGACGAAGCCTGACAACCGCCACTAGCTGTTGCGTTTCAACAGGCAATGCACCAAATCTATCCCGCCATTCTTCCGTGAGTATGACGAGCTCTCGTTCAGACTTAACATCAGCAAGACGTTTGTATTCAATAATCTTTTGATCAGCGTCAGCCATATAAGTTTCCGGAATAAAGGCTGTGACGTTGATATCAATTTGGGTATCGAGATCGCCTGCGGTTTCTTCACCCTTCAATTCAGCGACTGACTCTTCAAGCATCTTGCAATACAAGTCAAAACCGATAGCCACCATATGTCCGTGTTGTTCAGCACCAAGAATATTTCCCACACCGCGAATTTCCATATCGCGCAGTGCAATCTGATAACCGGATCCTAAATGCGTCAACTCACGAATAGCTTTCAGCCGGCTTTGTGCAGTTTCTGAAAGTACCTTATTCCCTCTGAAAAGGCAGTAAGCGTAAGCCTGCACATCGGATCTTCCAACACGACCACGCAACTGGTACATCTGAGCCAGTCCTAATTTGTCGGCTTCGTCAACAATAATTGTGTTGACGTTAGGAATATCCAGTCCAGATTCGATAATGGTTGTACAAACTAAAATGTCTGTTTGATGCGCATAAAAATCAAGCATCACCGCTTCCAGATCACGCTCATTCATCTGTCCATGACCAATAGCTATTCGCGCTTCCGGAACAAGCTCTTTAACCTCAAGCGCTATGTTTTCTATGGTCTCAACTCGATTGTGGACAACATAAACTTGCCCGCCTCTTTCCAGCTCATGCAGAATTGCAGTACGCAATAGTGCCGGCTTGTATTCACCGACAAATGTTTTAATAGGCGCTCTATTCACAGGAGGAGTATGAATGAGCGACATATCGCGCGCACCGGACAAAGCCATATAGAGTGTTCTTGGAATTGGCGTTGCCGACATGGTCAATACATCAACCATGACGCGCAAATGCTTGAGTTTCTCTTTGTGCGCAACACCAAATCGTTGTTCTTCGTCAATAACAACAAGCCCAAGATCTTTGAAAGCAATATCTTTTTGCAATAGCCTGTGTGTGCCTACAACTACATCACACTCGCCGACCGCCAGACGCTGAGTTACTTCACGTTGTTCTTTAGCCGTTCGGAATCGGCTGAGCAAACCAACCTTAATTGGGTAAGCGGCAAATCTTTCTACAAGTGTATTGAAGTGCTGTTGCGCCAAAATAGTTGTCGGCACAAGAACTGCCGCTTGCTTGCCGGACATGACCATCTTAAATATTGCCCTAACGGCAACTTCTGTCTTACCGAAGCCCACGTCTCCACAGATTAGACGATCCATCGGCTTGTTGGATTCAAGGTCTTTTTTACTATCGACAATTGCTTGCCATTGGTCAGGTGTTTCCTCAAATGGAAATGCTTCTTCCATTTCGTACTGCCAGGGCGTATCCGGCGGGCAGGCAAAACCTTCTTGCTTGGCACGCACCGCATACAGATTGGTCAAGTCTTCAGCAACTTGCTTAATTGAACGCTTAACGCGTCTCTTGGTCGATTCCCACTCAGCACCACCCATTCTCGATAAACGCGGTGCAACACCGCCGGCTCCACGATAGCGGGAAAGCAAATTGACCTGATCAACAGGCACATACAGCCTGTCGTCACCGGCATATTGAATGGAGAGAAATTCACGTTCTTGTCCATCAAGAGAAACTCTTTCAATACCGACAAATTCGCCTATTCCCTGTTTAGCATGCACCACAAAATCGCCGACTTTTAAGTCGGTGACTGAGTAAAAACGTTCATGTGTTTTGTCGGCAACCGGACGTCTATATGTAGTTGGTTTTCTCTTAACGCCAAACAACTCAGCTTCGGTTACAGAGACGATTTTTACATCATCTAAACGAAACGCTCCGACAAAGCCTTGTCGTGTCACCCACACTTCATTTTGGTCAATGACATAGGGCGTCCCCAACGAATCGACTTTGGGTTCTTGCGGTGCTTCTAATTTGCCGTTGCCGTCACCTGATTCAAAGGCGCTTTTGCCGTCATGGCTCAAGTCATGACCAGCCACATAAGACGCAGGGCAATCCCATTCTTTCAATAAGCCAAGCACACGTTGAGCTTGCTCGGAAGTGACAATTACGCGATATCCCTCACGACGCCACTGACGCACTTTTTCTACAAACTGGGGAATCTGCCCGTTGAAGCGCTCAATGCCGTGACAGGCAAAATTCACCGAATCTACTTGTTCACCATCTTCACCAAATGTGGGCATTGAACTTATGAAAGCTCTTTGCTGACTCTTGAAAGTTTCTACTATTTCATTGACCTTAGGATGCAATAAGCGCGGCAAGGGCAATAACCTGCCGGCAGACAGTCCTTCATCAAGGGCGTCTTCAAGCTTTTGCTCATAGCTCAACAAAGATTGAGAAACAGTTTCCCATTCATCGGTAAACACAAGCGCATCTTCAGGGACATAATCGAGGATAGTAGCAAAATGTTCGTGAATCAGGGGCGCGTAGTATTCCGTGCCTTCCGTGTATTGTCCAGCTTCAATGGCCAATACGTCGTTTTCAACCACAGTGCGCAAAGTATCAAATGCTTCATCAGATAAAGTCTCACCAGCTTTGTCGACTGCACGACGCAACGTGGCGGCGGTATTTTCATTGTCCGACAAAACAACCCACCAACGCGGCGGCACAAGTACTGATTGCAGCTCATCGTGGGATCTTTGGCTTTCAACATTGAATGTGCGAATTGATTCAACTTCGTCACCAAACAACTCAATTCTTACAGGCGGTCCAAATGACGGGAAAATATCAACAATATCGCCCCGGACACTAAACTCACCGCGAACGCTAACCAGATGTTCTCTGGTATAACCAAGCTTCACCAAGCTCTCAGCCAATTTCTGAGATTCAATGCTGAACCCAACATTGAGAGAAAGCGTTTCTTTGGACAAAGTGTCTTTATCTAAGACTCTTTGCATAAGTGCTCTAGCAGGCAGAACAACAAACGAGGTTTTGTCGGCACTGCGCAACAAGTGCTGCAATACTTCCATCTGCTGTGCAGCAGTGTCCGGGCTGCTGGCTACTTGTTCATAAGGCGAAATTTCCGACGCCGGATAGAAGTAAACTGGGTAGCGGCTAAAGTTACTCAGTTCTTGATAGTAGCGAGCCGCTTCATGGTTGTCTGATGTCACTAAAAAGAACGGGCGCTTTATCTGATTGTGCAAGAGCGCCAATACCAAAGACTTTGCTGAGTCAGTCAAGCCGGTAATTGTCAATTCCGCCATTGCCTTTCTGGCAGTGCGCGCAATTAATCGCGCATACTGGCTGGAATCAGTAAAACGTTGCCTGAGCGAGTTAGATAAAAGGCTTTCTGTCATCAGTTGGAATTAAAGGACACAAATCCCCCACCTCGGGTAGACCGAGCCGGTAGGTTTTATTGGTTTTTGCCCCGAAAAATCGGGATCTTATGATCCTAGCACAAGCCCATCGCCCTCTTCCACAGCTGTTAAGCAAGCTGTTAAGATAGGACCGTGGATAAGGCTTCCTTACTAGTTTTAAGTCTCATAGTTTCCAGCTCATATTGTTCGGTATGGGCCGGCGAATATTCTCCAGAAGTAGTCCGTTTTCTAAATGAAGGGGACGCTCTGTTGCGCCAGGGCAAGATAGGTGCTGCTCGCCAGGATTTTGAAGATGCTCTTAAGGTAAATCCAAATTGCCCTGAAGCCCACGACGGCATAGGCCGCTGTTTTTTAAGAGATGGCACTCTGGATAGAGCGGCGACCGAATTTCGTGCGGCGCTCAAACTTGATCCATTGAATGTGCCCGGCTTAAACAACTTAGCTAACGTGCTTTATCACCAGGCTAAGTACGACGAAGCTATCGTATTTTACGAACAAGCACTGAAAATCTGCCATAACAATGATCCGGAAATTTTGACTAATCTAGCCAATGCTCAGAGATCAAAAGGCAATAATACTGAGGCTATCACCAACTATCGACTGGCTATTAAGAAAAGACCTGATTTTCTTGATGCCTACAACAATCTTGCTTTGGCTTTATACGACGAAGGCAAATACCCGGACGCACTAGCGGCAATTCGCCAAGCTTTGAAAATAGACGGACATTGCGCTGATGCTTATTACAATTTGGCACTAATTCATCGCGCCACAGGCAATTTCACTGCCGCGCGTGAAGCAGCAAATGAATCTCTAAAATACGAGAAGAATCCGGAATTTACTGAAAGCACAAAGCAATTGGTGGACAAACTCAATCAGGTAGAAGTTGCCTACGGCAATTTGGAAAAAGGTACAGGACATCTACGTCAGGGTCAGTGGGACAAAGCAGAAGAGTCTCTCAAAGCCGCTTCGCCGTTGCCTGAAAGGCAAAAGGCAATAGCCTTAAATAATTTGGGCATTGCCCTGTTTCGCCAGCATTTGTTCAAAGATGCCGCTCAGACATTTGAACGAGCTATTGCTTCAGGTCACGGCAATAAGGCACAAGCAAATTTCAATCTGGGACAAGCACGACTCTACGACGGCAATAAAGACGGTGCCAAAGCGGCTTTTCAAAAAGCAATTGCTGAGTCAAACGGAAAGCACGCACTTGCCCATAATTTGCTCGGTGTAATATATAAACACGAAAACAATCCGCAAGCGGCAATTAAAGAATACGAAACCGCGTTGGCAGTTGGTGCACCACCTGTGGTGCATTACAATCTGGGTCTCGCTCTTCAACAAGCAGGCGTCTACGGTGAGGCAATTAAGCACTACGAGGCTTACCTGAAAAAGGCACCCCGTGGTCTCAATGCCGCCTCGGCAAAGCAGGAAATTCAGATTATTGAATCTCAATGAAGCCTTTTAGCCGCCTTTGTCCGTGTTATGATATTTCCCTTGATAACCTCCCGCTAATCCGGCGGGGAAGCCATGGACACAAATCCCGAAATAGCCCAAGTTCTCGAAGAATACTGCCAGGTTGCTAAAACAAAGCAGCCGTCCAAGCCTGCGCCCGGCAAAAAGCGGGTAGCTGTCTGCATGTCCGGTGGCGTGGATTCTTCCGCAACGGCACTTTTGCTGCAACAGGCTGGCTATGACGTAGTCGGCATGACCGGCTGGCTTATTAAGTCCGGCAGTCGCTGCTGCGATACAGGCATGATCGATGCTGCTCGTGTTTGCGAACAAATTGGCGTGGAACACCACGCTGTCGACTTGCGCGAATTGTTTAAGTCCCAA
>JAKFVJ010000124.1 GCA_021732245.1 Candidatus Obscuribacterales bacterium
CTGCGTAGGTCTGATTCATTTCATCGAAGTCTTTCATGTCTTTAAGATAGACGGTTGTTTTGACGACTTTGGAAAGATCGGAGCCGGAGGCTTTAATAATTGCCGATAAATTGGCAATTACTTGCTTGACTTGAGTCGCTATGCTGCCCGAGATTAATTGTCCGCTTGCTGGGTCTAAAGGAATTTGTCCCGATACAAAAACCATACCGTTGGCTTTAATTGCTTGTGAGTAGGGGCCAATCGCCTTTGGGGCTGATTCGGTTGAAACTAGTTGCAACATGCTCTTTCCTTGTCGTTAAAGTTGAATGAAATCACATTATAATGGCTCATACGAAAAGGAGTTGGCGATGAAAATTATTGGTCTGACATTAGCAGTATCTCTTGGCTTCGCTGTTGGTTTTAATACAGCAGTATGTGCAGCCGATCAAGGCCCATCACAAACCACCGGCATTTTTAGAGATTTAGAAAATGTTGTTGACGGTGCATTTAAGAGTGCAGATCGCGCTATAAATCATTTGCATCGGAAACTAATTGCTGACTCAAGCTCGACAACATCAATTTCTTCCGAAGGAACGCTTAGAAACGTTCGCGACTTGGCTCACAGGCTAATGCGTGAGGCGATGTATTTAATTGACGATTGTGAGCAGCGTGACATGGTTGTAACCGGCGAGCCAATGCTTATTCAACCGCAGGATGTTTATCGTAATGACAAGCGAGCAGTTGGTTGGGCTCAGGAAGCTTTTGATTTGGGCGCGCCGGAAGCGCCGCGCAAGAAGTGGGTAAATACGGATATGGCTCATTTAAAGCAATTGATTGATCTTCTCAAGGCAGACATGGGTAATACACCTAAGGATGATCAACAAGCTGCAGTAGATACATCGTGGGCAAATGCAAATGTGATTGCCAAAGAAATTGAAGACCACTACAACAAGCTTGTTGATATGACGAGCGGATCCAAACTCGACAATCTTGCGATCGGCAAAGAAGCGCTGGGTATTTATGATGCATCGAAGCGCCTCGAAAAGCCTTGGACGGAAGTGCTTCGCAACGTAAAGTCTAAGTAACGCAGAACACGGGCGCATGCAATGCGCCCCTACATAGGACCAATACAAAAGGACCGGCACAAAAAACCGGTATGACAAGACCGGTACGAAGGCGTGAGATTCTTCGCGAAGCCTGCCCTGAGCGTTAGTCGAATGGGCTCAGAATGACGGGCCAATTACTGTGGATGACCCCAGGCAGACGGTAAATTGCTTTTGTGATCCGTCGTCATGTCGCCGTCGAAGGTTTTGCCTTTGTCTAAGTAATTAAAGTCATTGTATGGAGGCGGTCCTGTGGTGCCCTCATCGCCATATTTCTTGTCGTCCATGTCTGCTCTGATGAAACCATCCAATCTGGTTGGTGGCAGCTTATATCCAAAGCGAGTTTGATACATCAAATTCAAATTTGTGCGGGCTTCTTGTGAGCCCTTGCGTGGTGCAGAGTTGGCAGCACCGCTGTTTTGTCCGCCGCCTCTTGATGAATCACCGGGAAGGTCTGGACCACCGGGTGTGTCCGGACCTTGGTTTTTGGTGTAATAAGTTTGTCCTATTCCGGCATCTGCGCGTCCGCTGGATGAGTCGTATGTTGCTTGGTGATCTGTCTTTTGCGTGTCGTGCATGCCACCACCGCCGGAGCCGCCCCAGTCAAGTTGTGCATTTGCCGGTATCATCGAGAGAAATGATACTGTGCTGAATGAGGCTATTAGTAAAGTTGCTTTGAGCATGTTTGAAATATGTCCTGTCTTGCCACTGCCGTCGAAATTATTTGCCTAGATCAATGTCTACGCTGCCCGTACCTACTGGTGGCAAGTTGGCTCCTTGTTTGCCGCCGCCGCCGATGCTGCTGCCACCACCACCTGCAGAGTAGGCGCCTTTGTAGTTTTTCTGTTCGCCCGCGGGAAAACCGAAGTTGTATTTATTGGATGGAATTTCTTTGTCGCTTACACTTTCTTTTGCCAAGCATGGTGTTTCTGTTTCAGGTAGCATGGGTGCGTTGTAATCGGTAACGCCTTGTGTGTCGGTTCTATAAGAGCGCCCTGGCGGTGCCATCATATTTCCTGGTGACGGCTCATACTGGATGTCTCTCCAAGGATGTGTTTCTTCGCTGTCGTGAGGACCACCTTGAGCAAACGCAGCTCCGCACGAAACTACTGTGCTAAAAGCTACGAGAAGAGCAAAATGCTGATGCTTGTGCATGGGTGCCTGCCAATTGTTGTGAACGTAGTAAAGAAAACTCAAAGAAACTGGGCAAATTCAGCCTAAGCTGGCAGAATACTACTCCTGAAAACACCACTTGTCAATAGGCAGCATCAGACGGAAGGTTAATTGTGGCGCTTTATCTCGGCATTGAATCCAGTTGTGACGAAACCGCTTGTGCACTCGTAGAAGACGGACGAGTGGTCAAAGGCAGTTGCATGCTCTCACAAACAAGTATCCATGAGACTTTTGGAGGTGTGGTACCAGAAGTTGCGGCACGCCAGCATCTAGAGGCGATAAATGTCGTCATTGCGAAAACCCTGTCGGAATCAGGGGTTCAGCCATCTGAATTGACTGCTATAGCAGGAACCGCAGGACCAGGGCTGGTTGGGACATTATTGGTGGGATTTTCAGCAGCTAAAGCATTGAGCTGGGCATGGGATAAGCCTCTAATTGCAGTCGATCACCTGATGGCTCACATTTGCGCCAATTACATCGATACAGACTTAGAGCCGCCTTTTGTAGCGCTTCTAGTTAGCGGCGGTCACACCCAAATTATTCACTTTACCGACTACAAGAATGGACGCATCATCGGTCAAACGCGCGATGATGCAGCTGGCGAAGCTTACGACAAAGTTGCACGCCTCATTGGGCTTGGTTATCCGGGCGGACCTGCGATAGATAAGCTCTCGGTGCAGGGTGACAAGAATGCCTTCAAATTTCCGGAAGGGCAAGTGCCGGGCTATGACTTCAGTTTTAGTGGTTTGAAAACAGCTGTTTTGCGAGTGGTGGAAAAGCTACCACAACCATTGCCGACCGCTGATTTGGCGGCGTCCTTCCAGGATGCGGTCGTTCGTGTTTTGGTGAAGAAAACGCTTCTGGCTCAGAAAGAGCTGGGTGCGCCCAGGATAGTTTTGGCAGGTGGTGTGGCAGCTAACAGAGAATTGCGGGCTCGAATCAATGAGCAGTCCCCAGTGCCGGTTTATTGCCCTCCTTTGTCCTTGTGTACGGACAATGCTGTAATGGTCGCCTCGGCCGCCCATTTCTGCGGCGAGGAAGCAACACTAGGGACCGGCGTTTATTCCCGGCAGACCTAATTGATCCAAACGTTGAGCCGGCAGGCTAAATATTCAACTCGGAGCTTGTAAGCCTGGCTATACCAAGGTCTATACCCAAACGGGTTACAGGGGATTGCCATATTTATATAGCGATTCCCCTATATGTCGTGCTCGAGTCCTTCCCTGAGCCATATGTGCGTGTTACGATGCCCACGCAATATTTTCTTAACATCTGGCGGTTTGACAGAACCAAAGGCTGTTAAAGGGCTGCCTGGTACACATGATTTTTGAAGATAAGATAATCACCTGTCGCGACTGCCAAGGAACATTCGTGTTTTCTGCGGGGGAGCAACAATTTTTTAGTACGAAGGGTTTAGTAAACGAGCCGAAAAGGTGCCCCAACTGCCGGTTGGTTATGCGCCTGCAGCGCAGCGGTGAAGACACCAGCCGTGCCGTCGAGGTGAATTGCGCTGAATGCGGCATCGCTACAAAGGTCCCATTCCAGCCAAAAGGCTACAGACCTGTTTATTGCACTTACTGCTTCCAAAATAAGAAGCTTGAGACTCCACCTGAAACGACAGAAGAGAGTTCGCTGCCCCCCGCGGGCATACACATCACAGTCTAATCAGTAGTTTATGTAAAGCATATGATGCACACGAGATTGCCGACTTCCATAGGCGGCAATCTCGTTTATGATGGGATTTAGAACGCCTTGAAGGGAGATGCCCCATTCACAAGGTAGAGTTGGAGTCCATGATTTTATGCGCAGCGCTCAGGCAAAGCTGGGCTAACTGTGACTCGCCTGGCGTGCTTGTTTCGGTGCGACAGCTCTATGAGCTTTTCCCGGACTTGATGCCGACGATAACAGAAGAGAGCAAGAACCGCATAGGCGATTATTACCAACTCTTATCGGTCACGCCTGATAAGACCAATCAGCAAATAGTCTCGTCTTACATGCGGCGCGCACGCAAAAAGCTTATCGCTAGTCGCAAGCAGGGCAAAGCACCTCCGGAAAGAGAAGAGTACTGGCGTTTGTTGGATGCCGGCTTTGTTTTGAGAATGGCGCGGCTGCGTCTAAGTCATGATCTAATGGGTGCCTATCAATGGCTCGTTAGTGAAGGTGTACTCAAGGGAGATGGCACCTGGGATTTAACAGATTCGTTTAAGAAGAGCCAGTCGAGCACGCAGACCTTGCCGAAGATCGACGTTGTGATAGTGGAGCCGAAGCCTTCTGAGGAAAAACCAAAACTACCGAGAATCATCGAGCTTTTACAGATTACGCAAATCATCGGTACGGAAGAAGTAAAAGCGATGGAAGCGCAGATGGCATTAGCTCCGGAAGTTTCTGTCGAACGATTGGTGCTTGACTCGGGCTACGTGACACGTCAGGAGATGAATTCGCTGAAGTTAGCGGAAATGCTTTTAGATGAGGGCAAAATAAATATTGCCCAGTTTCAAGTTGCCATGTATGACGAACGTGCTTCCGGAATTCGCATGGCGGAGTCGTTACAAGCTAGAGGATGGCTTGCGATCGATGTTACACCTCAGGGACAATGAGCTGAAAACCTGGCTAGAACCCCATTCAGGCTGTATGATTTAACTTCAAAAGTTGGTGAGCCCTTGCAAGGAGCGATGGTCAGGATGTCAAACGCGATCAAATTTGGAACCGACGGCTGGCGTGCCGTAATTGCTGAGGAGTTTACCTTTGCCAATGTCGAGCGAACAGTCTATGCAATTGGTATGTATATCAAGCAGACATACCATAAGGACCCAGCCAATCGTAACTTACCTGCTCTTATAGGCTATGACACGCGCTTTTTAGCTGATGAGTTTGCAAAACGCGCCGCGCGCGTATTGATGACCATGGGCATTCCAGTCAAGTTGGCCAATCGCGATGTGCCGACTCCAGTCATTGCTTACGCTGCATCAATTGAACCTACCGTAGGCGCGCTGCAATTTACAGCAAGTCATAATCCGCCACAATATTGTGGTATCAAATACATTCCGCATTTTGGTGGAC
>JAKFVJ010000234.1 GCA_021732245.1 Candidatus Obscuribacterales bacterium
CAACTTCAGCTGTTTCACCAATTACAACACCCATGCCGTGATCGATAAATACGCGGCGCCCCAATATCGCACCTGGATGAATTTCAATGCCGGTGAAACTACGCACTATTTGAGAGCTCAAACGAGCGAGCAGTTTACTGCCAGGAATGCCTGAGTTCCAGATGGCATGATTCATTCTGTGAATGGCAACAGCGTGAAAACCCGAATAGCAAAGCAATACTTCCAACCAATTTCTGGCAGCTGGATCCTTTTGCTGAATGCTTGCTATATCTTCGAGAATTGACATTGCTATGCTTTTGCTAACTCAGTTGCCGGTTCTGCCCAAAGTGCAGTTGATAAATAACGCTCACCTGTAGACGGCATAATTGCCACTATCAATTTCCCTTTGTTTTCGGGTCTTCTGGCAAGTTGCAGTGCTGCGCAAATGGCAGCGCCGGAACTTATACCGCAGAGAATGCCTTCTTCTTTGGCTAATCTGCGACCATAGATGAAAGCTTCGTCGTTGGTCACTTTTATTACTTCGTCAATTAGGGAAACATCTAAAATTGACGGAATAAAACCGGCGCCAATGCCCTGAATTTTGTGTGGTGACGGTTTCAGCTCTTCATTGGCCATTGTCTGGCTTATGACTGGGCTGTCGACCGGTTCAACGGCAACACACTTAACAGATGGCTTGCGTGATTTCAAAACCTGTCCGACACCGGTCATGGTGCCGCCTGTTCCAACGCCGGCAACAAAGATATCGACTTTGCCATCGGTGTCGCGCCAGATTTCTTCAGCTGTTGTTTCCCTATGAATTTTTGGATTGGCAGGGTTGTTAAACTGTTGTGGCATGTATGCGTTGGGAGTTTGAGCAACGATTTCTTCAGCTTTGGCAATTGCCGCTTTCATACCCATGATGCCTGGTGTCAGGACAATTTCTGCGCCGAGTGCTGTGAGTAATTTTCGTCTTTCCATGGACATTGTGTCAGGCATGGTGAGAATGAGCTTGTATCCTCTAGCTGCAGCCACAAAGGCAAGGGCAATTCCTGTATTGCCTGATGTCGGCTCAATAATTGTTGTTTGTCCCGGTTTGATAAGACCGGCTTTTTCCGCCTCGTTGATCATGGATACGCCGATGCGATCTTTGACTGACCCTAGAGGATTTAGCGATTCCAGTTTGACGGCAACTGTTGCACCCAGACCTTCTGTCAGGTGATTGAGCTGCACTAATGGAGTGTTGCCGATGATATGCGTGATGTCTTTAGCTATGTTCATTACTTCTTCCTTAGTGCTTCTTCTTCAACTACAAACTGGTTCATTGTTGGTATTGGAGGGAAATAACAATGGATTGAGGCGTGGCGATTGCCATGGTCGGCGCAAGTATTGGCTGTCACCTGGTGAATATCTTCTTTCTCGAGGATGAGGACTTCGCCCGGCTTTTGAACTGTCATGCCTGTCGGACGAACTTTGTTACCCTCTATCCGCTCAAAAAACTTATTGCTGATTGAGCCTTGATAAGGCACAACGACTCCCCAGGAGCCACCATGATCGTGCGGTGGACTTTCTTGATTGCCCTGGAAACAGGTAATTACTACTTCGACATTTTCCGAGCAGTAAACCTGTTTACGGGTGTAGCCTTCGGCAGACCAGCACAAGTGCTCGTCTATGCATAACTTTTCTTCTACAAAGTCGGACATGCATTTAGCCAGCTCGTCACGAGATGTCTTGCCTTGTGCAACTGCTTCGGCTAGCTCGATAACTCTAGAAAGGGACATTTAGTAAAAACCTCTGTACGCAGATTAATTTGAGGAGGACTAATCATAGAGCAAATCGCCGGAAGTAGCCTTGAATCCGCGTAAGCTAGCGGTTTGCTCAATTGGCTGCCAAGGTTAATTGTGCTCGCTTTTTAGATTAAAACTACCCATAATATTGACATCTTAGTAAATTTCATTGGCTATGGCGATATCGAGCGCTTGGAAATTAGTCAAAAAGTTGCCTGGTTCGGCTGGAAGCAAGAGCCCAAAGGCACTGCAAATGGTTTTTAAAGCCACGTCTGATGGGAAAAATATGTACAGGTAGGACTTGCTAATCTATGACTGGTGATAACAGCAGAGAGACGCCGAAAGGTTCAGACGAAGGTCTTGAGCGGCGTAAGGCTGCGCCGGCCGGCTCGGATAAACAGGAATTGACGAGCAAAGCCGATGCGGGGACCAAGGAGCAAACTGAAGCCAGTCAAATACTGTCGCAAGCAGCTAACGCGACGACTAATGATAGCAATGCCCTGAAGAGTGAGCTTCCGCCGAAAACCGAGCTTAAGGGACTGGTTGCCATGCAGGGGGTTCTTGATCCTGCCGGCGAATCGCCGATTAAAACCGGCGACGATATGTACGAGAGAATGTTCAACAGCTCACGTGAAACAAAAGCAGAGACCGGTATCGGTGAGCAGTTTTGGAATGAATTACCTGCGGAAAAACAGGTAAAAACAATTGACGAAAAGATAGAGACAAAATCGAGTAAATCGACTGACGGCAAAATCTTTTTGCAAACTGGTATCACCGAAAGCGTATACGAGAAGCCGGAACCTTCGGTAAAGGAATTGCCTACGAAAGAGACGAAGATCGTCACACAGTCTAAGGAAGTTATGCCGGCGAAAGAAGCCACACCGGTTAAAGAAAACGCACCTGCTAAAGAAACCACAATTGCCAAAGAGACTACTCTGGACAAAGCAATTAAGCCTGCTAATGAAGTAATTAACGCCAAAGAACCGACTATCACAGGTAAGGTGGCTGAGGTCAAAGAGACGACGGTTATAAGCGACGAGAAAAACGCGCATGTGCCGTTCAACACGGAGAACAAAGTTGTTTTACAGATAAGTGCAACTGAGTCCGTCTATAAGACGCCTGCCGTAGTAGGCGAATTGCCAAAGACGAAGATTGCGAAGGATGATCACGTTAAGCCTTTGATTGTGGAGAAACCAATTGGAAAAGGAGACGTGCCTTTTCCTCCGCAGATATCAGATGTAAAAATGCCGGTGGCAAATAGCGGCACAGCTATTGATGCCGGCGGTCATACAATCGGCCACTGGTTTGACGGCGGCAAGAAGTTGGTCATCAATCTGACAATAGATGCGACGCCAACAAAAGACACACCTCGTCCAAAATCTACAACTCCGGTAACCAGGCCCTCGACTGATTTGCGCAGTGACTATCCATCGCCGGGTGTCATTGCGGATGCGAAGGCTGATACGCCAAGCAAGCCCGCAACCCCTCCAAGAACCATTTCTTCAATTCCTTCTGCGCCGACAAACATTTCGTCAACGAGAACCTTTGAGCCGCCGTCTGAGACTCAACCACCGCCACGGCAAACAACCGATGTCCGTATCGCCGACACTCCAGTTACGCCGATTGTAACTGATCGCCCGGTAGAGAAGCCGGCTCAAAGTAAAGACGTTATGCCGGATGTAGTGGCTAAAACTCCTGAGCCCAATCATGATGTTGCCCGCGCGGTCGATAGCATCACCAGAGCGGTTGCTCCGGTGCAGCAGCATGCAGACAATAATCATCCATTGGGTGCAGCACTTGTGCAGAAAGCAAGTATTGTGCAAAGAGATGTGCATGATGCAATTACCGGCAAAGGAGCCCAGCAGGATAAGGCAATTGCTTCTCTTGATACCAGCGTTAAGGACTACAACAAGTTGGTTGAGACAAATAAAGCAACGGCACCTATTGCAGACAAATTGAAGATATCCGTCGCCGATGTGTCCGTTGTTAAGTCTGCTGTTGAATTTCAGTGTTTGGAAAATGCAAAAACCACTGCGTCTCAATTCGTACTGTCCACTAAGATAGACAATTTGTATACTATGCGCGATTTGGCGCATGCGAATTTGCTCAAGACAATTGATCTTATCGAGCAATCAAAGGACGCAGATACAACTGCTCGGTTAGTGCAGACAGCGATGATTCTTAGTCTGGCAACCAACAGGGATTTATCATCTCATCTGTATACGGACATTTCCGCCGCCACGCTCTATAGAGCTATTTCTGATTCCACAGTAGCGATTAGCTATGTTTATCCACCAGAGAGATCGCCAAAAATAGATTTTGCTCCGGAGCGCGAAGCTTTGGCAAAAGCCGAAACAAACGAAGGGCAGTCCGTCAGGCTAGATAATCCGGTCAACCCAATTTTTGCAGCGGTGACAATGAATGCCGGCGTCAATGAGTCAAAACAAGAGTTCGCTAAGGTTGTCGAAGAACGTGCAGAAAATCAACGCATTGAAAAATTGCCGGATTGGATGAAACCATTTGGACATAGAGTTCTTTTGTCACCAGATACGGTATCGTCGCCTGAGACAAGCAGGGTGATTGCTTTTGTGCAACGCACTCGAACTCATTTGGCAGACGATGCCAGAATTGTGTCGCCGACATTCAAGCCTTTGTCCACCCTCGGAAACAGACACACTCTCGCC
The DNA here is from genome assembly GCA_021732245.1 of Candidatus Obscuribacterales bacterium. Classification (GTDB taxonomy): domain Bacteria; phylum Cyanobacteriota; class Vampirovibrionia; order Obscuribacterales; family Obscuribacteraceae; genus SBAT01. The sequence goes on from JAKFVJ010000234.1 coordinate 4,448, forward strand.
GGACGAATGCCAGGTATTCCTGGAATCTTAGGTGGTTTCGATGCAGTGTCTCTAGCTCAGTACAACCACTTGATGCAATTGCTGCACACCGCAGAGGATGCACAGCAGGCAATTTTACTTAAGCGCTATCCATACCTGGCAAACGATGTACAAAAACGGCAATCAGCACTCTTTGTCAGACCCGACTCACGCGTCGATTTCGGTCCAGGCTATAGCCTGTCGTCGACTTCTACAGCAACCGCTTCCGGACAACAGGAACCACCTTCTACCGGTGGCGGGCAAGGTAGTCAACCAAACCAGGACGAAGAAGCTTAATTTCTAAAATAGCTGAAATTGGCGCCCAGTTCGTAATTCTCCCACTGACATCTGCCTGATTTTTGTCTAATCTGTGCCTATTCTGCATAGGTTCGGTTGAAAGCACCGACGTTTAGAGATGTGGTGAAGCGATGACTTCGCAGACTGGGCAGTTTGAAGACGATAAGAAAGGTCCTGAGAAAAGGACTCTACAAGGCTGGGTACAAAACGACCTGGGTGCTTCGTTTTCGAACGCAGTTGAGCAAGATATCTTTGATCCGGTAAAGAATTTTGCCAATGACATTGACTGGTTGGCTCACGGTAGCAAGGCCCAGCCGGCGAAACAAACCGAAAAAACCAAACATGAGCCGGATGATTTTGTAGGCAAGTCTACTGATTTCTTTGTGCATGGCTCCGTAAGCGCTGTCACTTATTCAGTGGCAGGGCTAATAACGCAAACAGTCGGCAAGAAATTTGGTACTGCTTTTAAGCTGGGCGAATCAGCCATTAAGGTGTTGAGCAACAAAACTGTAGGCAACGTAGTTGGTGCCGGCGTCCATGACTT
>JAKFVJ010000425.1 GCA_021732245.1 Candidatus Obscuribacterales bacterium
TTCTACAATAAACGCCGGATACATTCTCATCTCAATTTCGTTTCACCCGAGGATTTTGAAAAGAGCATGGAAACAGCGTAACAGCGATTCTCTCTAAGTTACTGTCCGTGCAAACGGGGAAACATCATTTGGCTTCGAAGACTGACAGAGAACTCTTTGAGTTTGCAATCAAGAAAAAGAGAATTATATTGACGTCGAACTGTCGTGACTTCTCCTCATTAGCTAAGGAATATGTGAAAGCATCAAAGAAATACCCTGGCTTATTCATGGTCTATAAAGACAACAATCGCGAGAAGGATATGTCTAGGGCAGAAATTGTTAAAGCCATTGTGAATGTAGAGGCAGCCGGTTTAAGTTTGCAGTCCGGGATTATTACCCTCAATCATTACAGCTACTGAGATTACAATTTCCTGAATTTTTGCCTCGACCGGCAACCAGCGCCCACTTTTTGCGTCTTAAATCCTTAAGACCACAAAGGAGGCACTCCCATGCATGCCAATCGATTACTAGCTCTATTTGGAGCTCTTTCCATATTGGTAGCCGCATTGCCTGCATACGCCCAATATTACGGCTACGGCTATAGATCCCGATACGGAAATTCCCGCCCATTGCGTAGTCAAATTCGAGCCAACCGCTTCTTCGGCGCAGCTGTCAATCCGCGCCCGGACTTGTTAGGTCGCATTGATAATGCTTACGGCAGGGGACTTATCTCAGCCCAAGAAGCAGATTCATTGACGAAGCAATACTATGATTCCATTGCCCAGGACCAAAGAGAAGGCACCGGGGCTTACATGGCTAACTATGACTATGTGCTAAACAACCTGATCAACTTGCGTGCAACAAGCTTGGGCCGCTAGGCACCCGTTTTGACTAATACGTTATCTAAGTCAATGCTGTATCCTTAACATAGAATTTTCGCTATTTGCTTCGACTAACGACCGAATTAGAGGTGTATCGTTCTAATTGGGAGAAACCTTTGATTACTGGCGTCAAGTCTCAAGCTTTTGCTCACGACGAATTACCGCTTCGCGCGGAGCTTTTTAGCGCCGATCAGATGGAGCAGCATGGCAAGACCCTGGGTGGCTTCCATAAAATACGCTCGGGGCAAATCGCCGACAAACTCCTTGAGCGACTGTCCGACAATGAAGCTGTTCTTAAAGACGTCTGCAGCCGATTGACCAAAGCTATCAATGCCGATCGTCGTATCACCCCTGCCGGCGAGTGGTTGCTGGACAATTTCTACTTAATTGAAGAGCAGATTCGCACAGCTAAGAAGCACTTGCCGAGGGGCTACAGTCGGCAGTTGCCCAAGTTGGTGGATGGACCATCTGGCGGACTGCCCAGAGTCTATGACATTGCCCTGGCTATCATCTCGCACGGCGACGGTCGCGTAGATCCGGAAAATTTGAGCCGCTTTGTCGCGTCGTATCAAAGAGTAACTGAGCTTAAGTTGGGCGAACTTTGGGCGATCCCAATTATGCTGCGCCTGGCATTGATTGAAAATCTTAGGCGTGTGGCAGCGCGCATGAAGGCGCAAATGCATGATCGTGATATTGCTCATGCTTGGGCCGACAAAATGATCGACACTGCTATTAACGATCCCACTAACCTTATCTTGGTAGTGGCAGACATGGCGCGATCCAATCCTCCCTTGGTTAGCGCATTTGTGGCAGAACTTTCTAGACGCTTACAGGGACAAAGTTCTGCTTTGTCTTTAGGACTTACGTGGATGGAACAACGCCTCTCAGAGACTGGTGCCACCACCGAGCAATTGGTGCAGGCTGAGACGCAGATGCAGGCGGCAGATCAATTATCAATCAGCAATAGCATTGGTAGCTTACGCTTTTTGGGTGCAATGGATTGGCGCAAGTTTGTCGAGAGCCAAAGCGTAATTGAAAAAATTCTGTCTGAAGATCCCCAACATGCATATAGTGCAATGGATTTTGCTACGCGAGACCAATACCGCCATGTGGTAGAAAAAATTGCGTCTAGAAGTCAGCTGTCTGAAGGAGAGGTCGCACGGCATGCTATTCGCTTGGCAGAATCAGATGATCAAACAAATGGCAATCTTGATAGAAGCAGGCACGTTGGTTACTATCTAATTGATAATGGACTGCACCTATTGGAAGAAGCTGCTCAGATGCAGCGGTCTATTCTGGGGCAGGTGCAAGTAGTGGGACAAGCGGCTCCTTTGTTTTTGTATTTGGTTGCTATAGCTTCCATAACACTGGTTTTCACTTGGTATTTAATTGCCTTGCCGTACAACAGCAACTTGCCTACTTGGCTTTTTTGCTTGGTTGCTTTTGTATGTCTTACGGCTACTAGCCAGCTTGCGGTGTCGCTTGTTAATTGGTTGGTTACACTTTTGGCTGACTCACGGTCTCTTCCTAAGATGGATTTCTCTGAGGGAATACCTGCAGCACACGCCGCAATGGTTGTCGTGCCGAGCATGATTACCAGCGCAACCAGTATTAGTGATTTAGTTGAAGCTCTAGAAGTACGCTTCTTGGCCAATCGAGACGATCATGTTTATTTCGCCTTGCTCACCGATTTTCTTGACGCTGATAGTGAAACTATGCCGGGTGACAAGGAACTACTGCATCTGGCGGAAGAAAAAATTAATGAGCTGAATGCAAAGTATCAAATAGGTGGTGAGAAGTTTTTTCTTTTCCACCGCCCACGTATATGGAATCCCAAGGAACGCACATGGATGGGTTATGAGCGTAAACGGGGAAAACTATCTGATTTAAATGCACTTTTGCGTGGCAGCAATTTCAACACTCAATTTAACGGCAAACGCTTTTCTCTGATTGTCGGCAATATTAATGCCTTGCCGAATATCAAATATGTGATCACTCTTGATACCGATACTCAATTGCCTCGCGATTCTGCAAGGCAATTAGTCGGTGCGATGGCGCATCCTCTCAATAAAGCACATTACGATGAACATAAAAGTCGTGTCACGGCCGGATATGGCATTTTGCAGCCGCGCGTGGGAGTCAGCTTGCCGGGCACTATACGCTCGAGATACGCAGCACTCAACGGCAATGAGCCCGGTATTGATCCATACACTCGCACAGTATCGGATGTTTATCAGGATGTTTTCCGGGAAGGTTCATTTGTCGGCAAGGGTATTTACGACGTTGATGCTTTTGAACGTGCCTTGGCGGATCGTTTTCCGGAAAACACCATACTTAGCCACGATCTTCTTGAGGGTTGTTATGTTCGCTCTGGGCTAATCACGGATGTGCAGCTTTTTGAAGAATATCCGGCAAGCTATTTATCGGATGTGAGCAGGCGGCATCGCTGGATCCGTGGTGACTGGCAGATTGCCGGTTGGTTGTTGCCGAAGAAAAATAACCCAATCTCAGCTCTGTCGACTTGGAAGATATTTGATAATTTGAGGCGAAGCTTAGTTGCGCCGGCCCTTGTGTCCATGTTTGTGTTGGGTTGGACGGTTTTGGAACCGTCCTGGCTTTGGACAATGGCAGCGTTGGCGATAATCTTTGTGCCGCCTATTATTTTTTCTGTTTTGGATTTGGTTAGAAAACCAAGCGATGTATTGCTGCAACAACACTTTCACCTAACCATCAACTCAGCGATACGCCATCTCTATCAGTCAACGTTTACTTTAGCGTGTTTGCCATTTGAAGCGGCCTACACACTTGATGCGATCCTAAGAACTATTTATCGTGTTGCTATTAGTCATAGAAATCTTCTTAATTGGAATCCCTCTGATAACACTTCGCGCAGAAAAGGGCTGAATGCCTTCCTGTGGAAGATGATGAGTGCGCCCTTGATTGCCTTCGCAACTGGCGCATATTTGCTATCTAGACCAATTGAATATGTTCTTGCTAGTCCTATTCTATTTCTGTGGTTTTTCAGTCCGGTTTTTGCCTGGTGGATAAGTCGTGGGCTTACGTCACGGGCGACGATTCTGAGTTATGACCAGACTCTGTTCTTGCGCAAAATTGCCCGCCGGACATGGGCGTTCTTTCAGACTTTTGTTTCTGAAGATGACAATTACTTGCCTCCGGACAACGTGCAGGAATTACCAATAGCCGGCGTTGCCCATCGCACGTCACCAACCAATATGGGACTGGCGTTGCTTTCCAATCTTGCAGCTTATGACTTTGGTTATATCCATGGTAGTGAATTGATCGAGCGTACCTACAAGACTCTTACAACAATGAATAGGCTGGAGCGACACAGAGGTCATCTCTACAATTGGTATGACACACTGACTTTGAGACCTTTGGCTCCGCGTTATGTGTCTACGGTTGATAGTGGAAATCTCGCTGCTCATTTGTTGACGCTAAGCGCCGGATTAACCGCGCTTATAGACGAGCCAATATTGTCGGTCAACGTATTCAACGGTATGGACGACACTTTGGGTATCCTCAAGGACAGCTTGGGTGATGACAAGATTCCCGAATTGGCGCTTGTGGCAGAACAAATTAAGTCTGCTCAGTTGACTGTACCTTCAAGTGTCGGCGAACTATATGAATGTCTTAGCGCGCTGGCAGTCTCAATCGGCGCTTTAGCTGAGGCTGTGGATAAGAGTCAAGCAAAACGATTGCTGCATGATGCCTGCGATCCTACAAGTGAAATGGGCTATTGGGCCGATGCCTTACTTCAGCAGGTTACTTTAGCTTTGAGCGAGCTTAAACAGTTAGCTCCTTGGATTGGACTGCCCGGGATTGCTGATGCTGAAATGGCGACTACTGTTTGGAAATTATCGCCCACCCTGCGTGAAGTTGCCGACATCTACGCGCAGTCGTATTCAGAGGTGTATGAATACAACCAAGCTGGATCAATAGATAAGAGCCAGCGTCAGGTACAGTTGTTGGTATTGATGTCGGAAGCGAGCCGGCGTGCTAAGGAGAAAATTGCTGCCATTGAGCAACTGGTGTCATTGGCTAATGATTTGGCAAACATAGACTATGCCTTTCTATATGACAAAACTAAGCGCTTATTGACTATTGGTTATAACGTAGATGATCGCAGATTGGATTCGAGTTTCTATGATTTACTGGCATCGGAAGCTCGTCTCTGTAATTTTGTGGGTATTGCTCAGGGGCAATTGCCTCAGGAAAGTTGGTTTGCTCTTGGGCGGTCGTTGACGACTACTGCCGGACAGCCGGTGCTTTTCTCTTGGAGCGGCTCGATGTTCGAGTATCTGATGCCGCTGTTGGTAATGCCGACTTATTCCAATACCTTATTAGATCAAACTTACAAGGCGTGTATTGCCGGTCAAATTGATTACGGCAAGCAGCGTGGCGTGCCATGGGGT
>JAKFVJ010000266.1 GCA_021732245.1 Candidatus Obscuribacterales bacterium
GCTTAAACTTCAGATATCATGCCGCTTTCAACACACTGTCAAAATTCTTTCCGCCATAAAATGCCGCTATTAAAGCCCTGGCGATCCTTTCAGCCTCTAGCTTCAAGTCCGCGTGAATAAGCCAAGTGGCATTGTCATACTATTCACTGTCGTAATTTCACACAATCATATTTTGCGCACGTGATCGGTTAGAATTTACCTTTGACACCAGACAGCGCCAGCGACTATCGCCGGCAGCAATCTCACCTTCATCGCCAGGAGAAGAAATGGACCAGCAGCTTGACGAATCCAAAGTGGATCTCAAAGAGGCCAGTACAAAGAGACGCATGTGGAAGCCACACGAGCGCCAAAAGAATGTCTTCAAAGGCAATAGCCACTGGGAGCAAACGAAGATAGGCGACGTTGATGTTGCTCGTTTGTCGGTTTTGCCACAAGGCGCAGCGCTTATTCCTGATTCATTTGGTGTTATCGCTACTCCTAGTTGGAAAGAAGTCAAACAACCAACGTTGCCATTTGGTTTTGATTGGCAGCAGACACTAGCCGGTAGATTTGATTTTTACTTTGAACTCAAAAAAGGTCTGCGCTGTCTGGCACTAGGCGAAAGATTCTCCGGACTAAATGTACGCGGTGAAAAGCACACGCTAATTAGTACTGACAATCCACATCACGATGAGTCTATGGATTCGATGTATAAACCCATACCATTCCTCGTTGTGGGCAGTCAGAATAAGTTTTTTGCCATCTTCATTGATAGTTCTGCCCCTTCGCGTTTTGACCTCGATACAGAGCTTACAGAAGAGGGACGCATCGAGTTGTTTACTCGCCGCGGCTTTCGAGTCTATATTCTCGGCGGCGGGACATTGCCGCAACTTGTAGAGGCATTTACGACTCTTACCGGCAGAGCAAAGCTTCCACCGCTATGGTCGCTGGGTCATCAGCAATGTCGCTGGAGTTATCCAAATGAAGAGACTGTGCGCGAATTGGCTCATGAATTCCGCCAGCGGAAAATTCCTTGCGATACACTCGTGCTGGACATCGATTACATGGATGAGTATCGCGTATTCACGACGAGCAAGAAGGCTTTTCCGGATTTTAAAAAGATGATTGCCGACTTGAAGAAAGACAATTTCAATGTTGTGACAATTGTTGATCCTGGCGTAAAAGTCGACGACCAATACAAGCACTTCATCGACGGCAAGAAAAATAACTTCTTCTGCAAAAACAAAGAAGGCGAAGTATTTCAAGGCAAAGTCTGGCCGGGCGATTCGGCATTTCCAGACTTTCTCAAAGATGAAACAAGAAAGTGGTGGGCGGACTCGCACAAGTTTTATACCGACGCAGGTATTGCCGGTATCTGGAATGACATGAACGAGCCGGCATTTTTCGGCATAACAAAAGTCTTGCCGGCCGATTTTTCAGAGATGCCTGGGCAACATCCAGATTTCTGTCTACACGATGCACAAGACGGAAAAATTCAGCATCTTGAAGTGCGCAACCTCTATGGATTCTTGATGTCTCGTTCAACACAAGAAGGTTTGTTGGCGATACGTCCCAATGAGCGGCCTTTTGTACTTACGCGCTCCGGCAGCACCGGCATTCAGAGATATGCCGCTGTCTGGCTAGGTGATAACAAGTCATGGTACGAACATCTCGGCAAGAGTATTCCCATGCTACTTAACGTCGGACTCTCCGGTATTCCTTTTGCCGGCGTGGACATCGGCGGATTCTGGGACGACGCATTGCCGGAGATAGTAATTCGTTGGTACGAGTTAGGCATTTTCTATCCGTTCTTCCGCAACCACTGCAGTCTATCCGGTCGCGGACAAGAAGCCTACGCGTACGCACCAAATGTCGAAGGCATCGCGCGCAAGTTAATCGAAACTCGTTACAGCTTGCTACCATATATCCGCGGGCTCTTCTGGGAGCACATGCGCACAGGAGCGCCGTTAATGCGTCCGCTCATGTGGCATTTCCCCACTGACGCAATAGCTTGTGATATCGATGACCAATTCATGTTCGGCAGCGACATCCTTGTCGCCCCCATCGTCGAACGCGCACACGAATATCGCACCGTGTACTTCCCGGCAGGCACCTGGTACCACTTCGAGACCAATGAGAAATACGAAGGCGGACGCCCCTACGTCATCAACATGCCACTTGGCACAGTCCCTGCTTTCGTTCGCGAAGGCGCCATATTGCCGATAGCTGACGTTATCCAACACACGGGCGAGTATTCGACAACGCCTATCACCTTCAAAGTCTTCGGCAAGAAAGCCGCCGCACGCTTCTTCGAAGATGACGGCATTACATTCGACTACGAGACCGGCAAATACAACGAGTATGAGTTGTCCTACGCGGACGGCCAATTCACCGCCAAGCCCGTGCACAAGGAATACGCGGCAAGTAACAAATACGCGTATCAAGTTGCCGGCGACAACAAGTCAACGACTGTACAACTCTAATCCCCGCTCCGGCAGCTCTGTAGGGACGCATTGCATGCGCCCTCTTCCCCTTTTGTCATCCTGAGGGCATTAGCCCGAAGGATCTGCCGCAAGGGTTCGTAATTCGCCTTACCAAAGACGAACGTAGACCATTTACGGCAGATCCTTCGCTCTGCTCAGGATGACAAAAAATGGGGTCAGGACGATAAATTCCCCCGAACATTAGACACTCCGCGAGCCTCGCTAAATTAATGTCTACGTGTATTTCCCACTAATTTACTGTCTATTTGATCTTCTCTTTTAATAGTGTAGAAGCATATTTACAGAACTTCAGTTCTCAATCAGGTTTTTTAGAAACAGCACAGCGCAAGCATAGATTACATTCTCGGCATTTTTAGTTGGCAGCAAGCCTTCTGAGAATGCCGTTGGTTTTTTAGATCGCTATAGAGACAGGAATCAGACCAGGCGCCGCATTTTTCAATGCGGCGCTTTTCACAAGGAGGATTTCATGACAGCATCGAAAAATTACAAATTTCCATCCGAATTTGACCCAGTGCCAATCTTGAACGTTCTCACTGGTTCAAGAGCACACGGCACTGAGTCGCCAACCTCCGACATAGACCTGAGAACTATTTATGTTCAGCCGACGAGGGTAATTATCGGCATAGGTGCTGAGCAACCATTTCAACGGCTGAAAGGCATCGACCACTCTGCTTGGGAGGTACACAGATTTCTCAAGATGGCCCTGGATAACAACCCCACTATTCTTGAGGTGATGCTTTCCAGTGCTGAGCAGAGCGGCACGCCTGAAGTTGCTATAAGAGAACTCTTTCCTTACTTCCTGAGCAGGAGGCGAATATTTCACTGCTATCGCGGGAATGCGCACAAGCAGAGACATTTAGCTGTGCAAGCACAGAACCCTGACAGAAGAAGCAAGTGTGCAGCTCATTATCTACGAATTCTTTTCAATGGTATTGAGTTGCTTCAATCCGGCGATTTTACCGTAAGGATTGTCGATAGCGAAATTGGCGATGCTGTTATGCGTGCCAAGCAGGGGCTACTGAGCCTGGACGAGGTAACGACTCTCGGTCAGGATTTGGAGGCTCGGCTGGAGACAGCATACCTAAATTCAACAATCGAAGAACAGTGGAATCTCGAACCAATCAACGAGCTACTTTTGTCCCTGAGACAAAAGTACTGGTAGGCGTAATTACATCTCAACGGAGGGTCGCTAGTGTCCATATTTTTGGTTTTCCATGAGGATAGTGAAGATTACTCCCTTCAATTGGTGGGGGTTTGTGAAAGTTGGGAGACAACCCAGAAATTTCTTGAATGTGATGGCAAGATTCTGGGTTGTTTTATGGAGAAGTATCTCGGCGATCGCATCTATGCGGTCGTGAATGATAAGTTTGAAGGAAAGGTTGAATGGCCCAGTTTCCCCTGGATGGGCGTGAAGGAAATCCTGGTCCATGTAATGCACGAGCCCAGGCATCCCGGCGAGGTGCGGGGTGAGAGGACTTATAAGGTGGTCCTCAGTGAATTTTGGCAGCCGCCGGAATATGGCGTGCAAGATTTGTTGAAAAAATATGGGTCCAAGCATTTGCGCTAGGACTGACACGGAAGCCCATCCTTGTGGTGCGCTTCCGTTCTTAAACAACACACCCCTCGCAAGCGTCCTCGATGAAACAACTTCGAGGACGCTTCTCTTTTACCAGGAGACCTAAATGAACAACTCAGATCAGTTTTGGAAGTTCACCGAAGAGCCTTACGGCGAATGTCCACTACAAGCCGAAGGCACACTGATGTCGGGAGAGAAGTTTTACTTCCGCATCAGATGGGGATACGCGTCAATATCGATTTCCGACATGCACTCGAAGCACGGCTTGGACAACCCAATTTGGGAGACTCAAGCCTCACTCAGGGACTTGGGCGTCAGCAAGAAGCGCCGCAAAAACGACTTGAACGACAAACTGCCATCGAATGAGCAAATCAAAGAAATCATCGATGGCTTCGTAACTGACTACATTCTCTCCGTCGAAGGTACCGACCACGACGAAAACGAAGTAGTCAGCTTGGAGACATGGCGACGCCGCCAGTACATCAAACAACGCCTGCAACAACAGTAGGAAACAAACGGAGGTCAATATGAACATCGGATCTCAAGCCGGATTTCCGGCGGGGACCTTATCGAACTTCGCACCGCACCTGTTCACTTTCAGAGGTGTTGGGTGTGCATCGATGGAAGGCTTGCTGCAAAGCCTAAAGCACAAAAGTCCCGAAATGCAGATTGAAGTTTGCAAACTTGTCGGCAAAGCCGCCAAGTTCAAAGGCAAAAAGAAAAAGTGGTGGCGGACTCAAACTCTGTGGTGGCAAGGGCAACCAATAGATCGTCATTCCAAAGAGTTCCAAGAACTCTTGGATGAGGCCTTTTGGTGCCTATTCTCCCAAAACGAGGGCGCTCGCAAGGCACTGCTTGCCACGCAGAACGCAACCCTCACGCACAGCATGGGCAAGTCCAACCCAAGCGAGACCGTGTTGACTGAGCGAGAGTTCTGCTCTCGACTCATACAAATACGCACTCGACTAAGGACGCAAAGCTCAACACAAAACTAATAAACCCAACACAATCACCAAACAGGAGACGTAAGAAACAATACGATTCTTCAAAAGCCGCTTCGGAAAATTATTCTGAAGCGGCTGGGATTGTCCAGGGCGTCGTTGAAATTCAATGATCTGCCCTGACTAAGCCGATCCTAGCAGATGTAGAAAGCGACCTTTTCCGGTCGCTTTTTCATCTTTTTGGCACTTTTTTATCTTTAAGGCACA
>JAKFVJ010000120.1 GCA_021732245.1 Candidatus Obscuribacterales bacterium
AGTGATAGTTCTGTCCTGCAGTTGAAATGGTTCGATACTCGGTTTGATAACCATTGGTAGGGGCTTTTAGTGATGGCGGATAAGAACTGTCATTAATAGTTTGCCCATTGGTTATGTGGTAGGACTGTGAACCGGAGAAAAATTCCCGCTTGGCTCCTGCCGTGTTGGCTAAAACCATCCGGATGTGTGGGCCGGGATAATAATTTGGTGTGCCCACCGGTGTGCTTGGGTACACGCTTTTTATATTTGAGTTCAGCCATGGATTGCCGCCGCTTTGTGCCCATGCCGGCAGCATACCCATTCTGTAGAGTGTTTTGGCAAGTTTGCGCAAGGGGTCATCTTCAACACGGACGATTTTGATGAATGGTTGGTCCAGCGCACTAACAACTGACGTGATATCAGGTCTCAGTCCTAAACTTCTTAGCCAGTCGTATACTTCACAAGCAAGTGCAACAGATGGATCATCAGTCGTGCGATTTCTGTAGCCTGGTGACCAGCCGCCGGTACTATCCCATTTGCCGTCGCTATTTATGATCGAGTGAACGCTTGTGAAATCGACTTTGCTATTGCCGATAGAAAGACCTTGCGGGAAATTCATCACAAGAACGCTTGAAGCAAATGTAATATTGCGACCGCCACATTGGGCTGTTGATTTAACGAGCATTGGCGGTGGAAATTTACTGTCGCCTATCGGAGTGACCTGGTGTTGCGCGCTTATTTGCACAACTGTTGCCACTGGTGTTTCGCCAGCAGACAATGATGTGATTCGATCGTTATCTATTAGCTGCGGCTCTTGTCCCAAAGCGACAAAGCTTATAGGTGAACTTAGTCCCGGCGCGGCAACAGGTGTGTAAGCTTTATACACAGAGCCAATGCTGCTGTTGGTGTAGTCGGAGCCGTTTAGCTGCGCTAAATTATTTGGAACAGGAATCGGCGTTGAAGTTGGTGCACCGGATTCTTTAAGCCGACCGAAAGTAAAAACTAAGTCACCGGTTCTTTTGCCTGTACCTAAACGCAGTGAATTGGCATCATAAGCACTTTCTACGCTTGCTTTTAAATTGATAACCTTGCCGTCTCTGTCTTTTTTGTCCGCACCGTTTGCTGATGCTTCAATTGCTTGCTGCAAGGTAGCCGCATCATCGAGTGCTTTTTGCAGATCTTCGTTGGCTAAAGTCTTAATGGTGTCATTGCCCAGTCGATCTCCGATAAGGGCATCGAGGCGAATGGTGGCAAGCAATGTGTTAATTCCAAGTATTGGTCGCTGGCTATTGTTTGATAGATCGTCGACCAGTGCAACTTTGCCAGTCTTGCCGTCGACTACAATTCGCGCCATATCCGAAGCTGCTTGAAGTGACGCTGCGTCAATTGCGGAAGCCGCTACTTTATTCCCGCCTAAAAGCAGGTTGTAATTCATTATGCAAAAGGCAATAAGGAGAGTTAAAAGGCCAATTGTGACGGCGATTAGGGCAAGCGTGCTGCCTCTCGATAGACGTGCCATGGCAGCTCCTATATATGGATTGGTCCAGACGAATGAATATTAACTGCGTTTAAGGATCCCTTTCTCGACGATACCATCTGAGGCAAAGAGCGTCAATGCCACGGGCGCCTGTTTAAGGCTTGCAGAGCCTCAAACCTTTGCCTGGCTGTGATTTTAATATGGGAATTGCAATTAATAGGGCCAGTTTGGATTGGTCGCCGGGCTATTGCCGTAAGGGTCGTAGTAGTTGCGTTGGGATTTAGCCGGAGGATTTATTTGACTATCCAGAGCCTTTCTTTCGGTGTCGAGTTCCTTGCACGCCTGGATAACCTGTTGGAGTTCAGGGCTGTTTTCCGCTTTTAACATACTGGCGCGAATGGTGGCTAAATTCCAGGTGCCTTGTTTGTTGGGCAAGTCTTCCAGTTCGTTCAAAATAGGCAGGACTTGGGGCACCGCTTTTTTGAGGGCGTCAATTTGCTGCATTGTTGACCAATTGACGTTTGGATTTCTGGTGTTCGGATAGTTTGAGACAAACTCAACTTGCTGCTTTAGTGATGTAATTTGACCGGATAACTCCTTAAGTCCACCATCAATTTTGTCTTGTGTAGGTCTTTCCGGATTTGGCTCTTTGACTGTATTTGCCTTTCTTGCGATAGCGCGTACGCCAATCATCCCTAAGAGTCCGACAGCGGTTGCAGGATGGCACAGCCAAACTGCGTCGTCTTCTGAAAAGAGAGGATCCGGATCGTAACCATCTTTTGTGTGCCTGATGAATTTCGGCAATTCTTGCAAAGAAGGATCTGTTAGTTTTTCAGCGTTGTGAAGCTTATCCGGCAATTGGCTAAAACCGGTAATGACACCATCGAATTGATCTAAGACTTGTTTTTCTGCGCGTAACGGAAGCACTTCTGCCTCGTGATTACGGCGAGCCTCCTCTTCTTCTTTCTTACGCTGGGCTTTGTATTCTTCTCGTTGCCAATCAATTGTGTCGGCTGCTTTGAGCTTGTCGATTTGCACCATGACGTTTTGTGTGTTGCGGAGTAAACCCACAGTATCATCTAAAAGTTGTTCAGTCGTTTCGACAGACATTGAGTCGCCGAAGAGTGCTGTTTTTACTTTCTCGAATGGCACTTTCGTCTTTGCGATATCTTCTTTCAAGGCGTCGACAATGGCACTCTTATATTTGATTTCCATTGGGAATGGACTCTGCTCAGGCACTAAATTGGACGCACCATTCGTCAATGCATCGATTGAATTGATTAGTGCCAGTCCTTGCTGTTGCAAGGTGATTGAATTTGGTTTGACAAAGTGCTCTTTATCTATTGATGCTTCGCCGATGATAATGTCTTCGGGATGAAATGGACAACCGCAAATGTGATCTACGATTCTTTTGCACGTCATTTTCAAAGCGTTGGTGCTTTTTTCGATGTCTTGTCGTTTGGTGACAGTGAGTTCTACGCCCGGTGCTTTCTTCAACTCTTTTGGATGGCTGTTAGCCTCAATGGATAGATCTTCCATCGGCTTTTGTGGAATAAGCTGAGGAGTGTCAGTCTGCTTTGTTGGATGCTTATCTAAAGGAGCGGCCATTAGTGCTGTCCCTCCCGATAATAACCAGTCCTAGACGCTTGGATTTTATTTAGTGGTTGCTTGTGGCAATTGCATTCGTGTTTATGCTCAAGATGCAAAAATGCTTGGAACTTATTCCACAGACTACGATGCATTGATTGGCGCGGCAAGACTTTACCCTCAAGATTCTTGCGAACCATGCTTCCGAAAATGTCATTGAGATTTTCAGCGTTTGCTGATTGTGCTTGGATGTTTGGATTGTGCAGATCGTTTAGGCATTTGAGCAGGTCGGCATTAGCGCCGCGCAAACCAATAATGTCTATTCGCGCGCCGGTTTGCTGTTGTACTCTCTGCAAAGCATTGCACGCGTCTTCATCCGGGCAAGTGCCGTCACCATCGGTAAAGAGGATGACGTGCTTTGGCCCACGTGCCCGGGCTAAATCTAGAGGTATTTGGTTAATCGCATAGGTGAGTGGTGTCGTGTACCCGAAACTTACGCTGTTGAGTTTACCGAGGACTTGTGAGCGATTGGCTAAGCCTGGTCTGACGACAAGTTCGCTTTGTCTGCACTCGTTGGTTATTGCCGGATTGTGCTCGCCAAACTCCCTCAGACCAAGAAGCACATCGTCTCCGATAGCCCCTTCAGGGTAGGCGCCGGTCATTGTCGGTTGCGGGCAAATTGCATTTTCAATGACTGATTTGCACTGTTGATAGTTGCCGTCGGTCATCGAGGACGAACAATCGAGTACCAAGAGCAGTGTCTCAGGACCTGCCTGCTCCGGCTTTTTCGTAATTGAATCGTAACCGTCCATGTTTAACGGAGTTGCCTCGAAGCCATATACAAGGAGAGGTTAGCTAAACCTAACCAGGCTGGCAATCGTAGGCTCCCCACTAGAGGCGAAATTACTTGCCGGTAAAAGCTCCGTGGGCACCGGTAACGGTCATTAAGCAGGCGGCTGTCTTAATTAACTTGCCGGCGAGTTGCTTGTCGGCAGGTGACTTGGACTGGATGAGTTTGTTCAATACGGTTGATTGTTCCATGAGTCCGATGTGTGAGAATTCAGAGCGAGTCATGGCGTGTCCATTGGTAAGCTCTGCATCGACCACGTGACGGCGACCGAGGTTGTCCTTTTGAACTGCTACCTGCAGATGTGCCGAGCTTGGTGCCAGAATTACTTCTTGACCAATCGAGAGTTTAATTGCATGACTGCCTGCACTAATAACGATGGCATTCGTATGTGATTCATGCAGTGCGCGTACTTTAACTACCGATCCTTCGCGAGTAATGAGAGCGACGGATCCTGAATCAACGGAGATTGAGTAGTCGCCGGCAGTAACTGTTGTTTGTTGTGGGCTGTGGACGAGAATTTCGCCGGCATTGAGATTGACGTTGTTTTGATTGTATGTAACATCGGCCCCTGCATGTCGAACAAGGCATGTGCCAAAATCAGTTCGCGAAAGTTCGCGAGTGGAATTGATAATTGCCGTAGCTGTTGGTGCAGAAGTCGCTGTATATGCAATTGGCTTGTAGACAGGCTCTTGAGTTGTTTCAGGTTCATAAGGAGCTGTATTTAAGTTGATGATATTGGTTTGAGTAGTGTCAATATTTAATGTGCGTGGTGTCAGTGTGGTATCAAGTACAACTGGTTGCACTATAAGCATTGAAGCACCGATGGAATTGGTATTAGTTGGGGAGTTGCCTGTAACACTTAGCAGTGGCAAAATATTGGCAATTTCAGAAGGAGCAGTAACTTGAGCCATCGGAGGATCAGCAGAAATTAGTACATCGCCATCAAGGACAATGGAGCCAGTAGCTCCGGCATCAATGGTAATTGTGCGGTCAAGTGCATCTAAGGTATTGCCGGAATTATTGGACGTGAAGTTGTTGTTGCCGATGATAATTTGACCGTTAGCGACAATATTTTCGGTGACGTTGCCTGGGGCAGAGCCGGATGTGCCGACAGATGAGCCAACAGTCATAGTGACATTACCAAAAGACGGGTTGTCTACGGTGAAGCCTTTAACTGTAGCACCATTACCGACAAAGATGGAGCCAGATTCGCTGTTGTTGCGAAGGGAGAGATTACCTTCATTGGCTTGAACAGTAGAGCCGGGGTTAATGGTCAAGGCACCGGATTGAGCGGTAAGAGAGATGGAGCCTGTAGTGGTGACAAGGTCGTTGACGGTGAGGTTGCCATTGGCGGAAATTTGAACAGTGT
>JAKFVJ010000332.1 GCA_021732245.1 Candidatus Obscuribacterales bacterium
GCCGCGCACCAGTCAAAAGCAATATGGCTTCCTCGGGAGTCAAATCCAACGAGAACTTCTGTCCCATCTGCATGCCTATACTCCTCATACGTAAAGCCCAGTCCGCCTGAGCCTGTGGACCCTTGAACCACTTCTCCTTGACTTCTTCTTTCAGTCTACACCGCAAGGCGAAATCTCGGTAGGGTTTAAGCTCCTAGAGCTTTTCTGGTACCGCTGTATTCAATATGCCCAGGCAGGACTCGAAAACGCGCTTGGCAGCACTGATTAGAGCAATTTGAGCCCTGATTAACTCTGGCTCCGAGAGTGGTAGTCCGTCCAAAATATGAGACTGGTTTATCTCCAAAGCAAGGCCATCTATATAGGCACAAAAAGCGTCATTTTTAGACTGGCGATATTTGGTGCTCTGCAACCAAAATTCATCCAACAAGAGCACCAATTTCTTATTGCCCTCATGAAGGGCCGGCTCGAGAATACGCATATCCTGGAGATATGAAGCCTCAATTTCCTGCCACTGGCTGTCATTTAAAACTGGAGGCTCAAGACAAGACTCAATGAGATTCAAACGCGGTTCTCTCATTTGGCGTAATGCGGCAGATAATCTTTGGACCATATAGCACCAGTCGGCTCTGACCGCCTGGTTGCCTGATCCGCACGGCAGTTCGTTTTTCAGAATGTTGTGCACCACAAGAGCCATTGCGTGGTTCGACACTGTGATGTTGATGAAACCGTTGCCGGCTACTTCCACTTTTTCCAGCAAGTCAGAATCAATGAACTTAGCGATAGCTTGCGCTAACGGCTCAGCAGAATTTTCGGATTTTCCAGATAACTTAGCGGCGATTGCACAAGCAAAATCTCCTCGGCCATCCCTAGTGGCAGATAGAATTTCTATCTCACTATCTGCCACCACTGATCCACTTTGCCGTAAGGCAGAGCAGATGAGTTCTTTCAATTGCGTCCGAAGCATTTTCTTGTCGACTTAACGAGCGCTTACGCGACTCAAAGTCTCCACAATTGTCTCGCCGAATTTTTTAGCAGCTTCCGGTCCATCTGCGGTAATGATGTTGCCGTCGGCGACCACATGCTCTTTCAGGTATTGAGCCTGCCCTTCTTTGAGGACATTTATTGCCGTCTCATCGGGCCAAACAGTGGCTTTCTTGGATCGCAAGACACCGGCTTTGGCAAGAACAGCTCCCGACAAGCAAATAGCTGCCACCACTTCGCCCTTGTCATTCAAATGGGAGATTATTTTGTGGAGATTAGTATCACTCCAAAGGTAGCTTGGTGAGCCCATTCCACCTACAACAATGACACCCTGGTAATTGCTTGCGTTAGCGTCCTTAACTGTCAAATCTGGACTGACTTTAGCTCCAAGCATTCCTTTTGCTTCACCCATGCGAGTCGAAGCAACATCAACTTGAGCTCCTGCTGCTTCAAGAATTTCCTTTGGTGTCAGAAGCTCCTCATCACGAAATTCTTCCGGAGCAATCACCATCAAAATTCTTTTGCCGGCAAGCTTTTTATCGGCCATTATTTCCTCCACTACGGAGCACCTGTTTTGCTCCACATGTTGCGAACTTTGTTTATAAGGTTGTTTACACCGTCAGGCATGGCATCTGTCTGTGATCCACCTGACTGTTGGCGTCTTTTTGCGTCCATGTATTGGCGCATGCATTCTTCCAATTGCAATTGCTGCTCTTGATTGAGAATTTGCCTCTTGCGCAAATATATCGATGTGGCAAGCGATCTTAATTGTTCTTTCTTGCGAGCTATGGATTGTTGAAGTGAAACCACCTCAAGCGGATCCGACTTAGTGTCTGCCAGCAAATCCGATAATCTATTTTGATCAGCAACCATTTCCGGTTTGATTTGGTTGTAAGAACGATCCCACTGTCCGTCAAGAACTGCCAATTGTTGTTGCTGTTGCTGGCTCAAATGGAATTGAGACCAGTCAATTGGGCAATGTGGATCAGTAGCAAATGAAGCGGACGCGCACGGTCCTGCTGCGGCCAAAATAACCAGCAAAGACAAGGCAATTTGTTTTAGCGTGCTAGTTTTCATAGACAAACTGATCTGGATTATCTCCTTGGTCCTCGAGAGCAGAATCTATCATATAGGCTTCGGCGGTCAGATGCGAGTAACTTTGTTGCTGGCGAGTAACAAAAGCGGCCACCAAACCAAGCGCAACAATAGCTGCTGCTATCGCATATGCACGCCGTTTGAACGGTATGACTTTAGCCGGCTGCTTTGGGCGAGCAGCAAAAGGAACGACTTGCAACTTGGCTTTTATTTCCGGCCATAAATCAAAGTCTTCGGGGATATCAGGTTTGTAGTTTGTGCGAATAATACTTCCGACTGAATCAAGTTGGTCAAAATTGCCCTTGCAAGTAGGACACTGCATCAGGTGAGCAACTACATTGCGGTGGCGCAAGGTGGCCACTTCTTGATCCAGGAATGCCGACAGCTCGCTTTGAATAAGAGCACAGTCTTCATTCAGGCGCGAGCGCAGTGCAGGCCAAATATTAACTTCCACGTCTTCCGGCAAGGCAAGAGCATTCTGGATAAGTCCACTGACAGTCTGTAAGTCGCCTTTCTTGGTCGAACAATCGCCGCAGCTATCAAGATGCTCGCGGACACCTTCAATGGTGGCCGGCGGCAATTCACTGTCGACATAAGCAGATAAATCTTCTTCAGAGACGTGATCGCTTGATTCAATTTTGCCTGAGATAGCCTGCCAAATATCAGGCACATCGTCTGCGCTGCGAGCACCTGCCAAAAACTTGCTCAACCCGCCAAGTTTGTTAAAGGCATTACGACATGCCTCACACTCTTTCAGGTGAGTATCGACAATAGTGGCGCGTCCAGCATCAAGCTCTCCGTCAAAATGAGCGGATAAGTCTTCCTTGAAGTTTTCGCAGATAGTCTCGAAATCTGGACCCATTAGCTGGAGACCTCACTGATTGAACCGGATTCTTCCAGGTAGGGCTTTAGCAATTCCTGCAATTTGCTCCTGGCACGGGCGATCCGGGATTTTACGGTGCCCATTTCGGTCTTGGTTAGAATGGCAATCTCCTCGTAACTCAAGCCTTCTACTTCTCTCAAGACGATGGCGGTCCGAAACTGTTCCGGCAATTGGAGCATTGCGTTGCGAATTACACCATTAATTTCGCTACTGAGAACCTTTTCATCCGGTTTCATAGACGGATCGGCAACATCCCGGCTGGGACCATCCTCGTCTTCATTGCCCCAGGACTCATCCATGGACAAAGTAGACAGGCGCCGCGGGCGTTTTCTTAACTCGTCATAGAACAAATTGGTAACAATTTGCGTAAGCCAGGCTCGAAAAGAAGATGGGTTACGCAGGTTGTTTATAGAGCGCCAGACACGGATAAAGACCTCTTGGGCCAAATCGGACGTATCGTTCCAATCAGGCGCTAACTGGTAAATAAGGGTGAAGACTGTCCGCTGGTGGCGTTTTACCAACTCTTCAAATGCTGCCGGCTCTCGGCGCTGGCAAGCAAGGACTAAGTCTCTGTCGCTTCTTTGGTTTTGAGAACTAACCATCGATTAGAATTACCTCCCGCTTAATCCTAACATTCTGAAATCTCCGATAGGTTAAGCTTTTAGGGCATTAAAACCAAAGCAAACCAACCACAACCCCCACACTTACTTTGACTCCCAGCCCAGGCGAAAGTTCCTGATTCTAAGGTAAATGGACGCCAAGCAGAGGATTAAACATGGCCAGCGCTCCCTCTCTGTTTATTGACAACGAGCACCTTTCAATCGCCACCGATCTTTATCAGATCACAATGATGGCCGGGTACTGGGCTTTACAACCAGACAGGCAAGCAACCTTTGAATTATTTGCCCGCAGGCTGCCTGCCAATAGAGGCTGCCTTATCATTGCCGGCATTGAACAGGCTATTCACTATCTGACCAATTTGAAATTTGCCGAAGAGGACATTGCCTTTCTGAAAAAGCAGCCGGCTCTGGCAAATACCAATGAGAAGTTTTTTGATTACCTGCGAAATTTTACTTTCAGCGCTGATGTATTTGCCGTCCCAGAAGGTACGCCGATATTTCCCGATGAACCAATTGTGCGCGTGACAGGCTCGATCATTGAAGCGCAGCTTGTTGAGTCTTATTTGCTCTCCGTTATCAATGCGCAAACGCTCATCGCCTCCAAAGCAGCAAGAATTGTCGAAGCGGCAAACGGCAAACCAGTATTCGAGTTTGGATTGCGACGCGCTCATGGACCGCAAGCGGCAATTTACGCCTGTCGGGCCGCTTACATTGCCGGATTTGCCGGTACATCGAATGTACTGGCGGCAAAACTACTCAATGTACCTGTTGTCGGCACAATGGCTCACGCCTGGGTAATGGCTAGCGAAGGCGAAGAAGAAGCATTGCATGAATTTCGCAAACTCTACCCGCAAGCTACTTTGCTCATCGATACCTACAACACTGAAAACGGTGCCGCATTGGCTTGCCGCACTGGTGAAAAACTTTCAGGAGTACGCATCGACTCAGGCGATCTTTATCAATCAAGTATAAATGTCCGCCAAATTCTCGATGAGGCAGGTCAGGCAACAACGAAAATTCACGCTTCCGGCGATCTCAATGAAGTCCTTATCGCTGATCTGGAAAAGATAAGAGCGGCCTTTGATTTTTATGCGGTGGGCACTGAGCTCATGGTCTCTAAAGACTCACCGTCGTTAAACATCGTCTACAAATTGGTTTCCGTAACAGACAACAATGGTAGGTGGCATCCTGTAGCTAAAAAAAGCTTCGGCAAAAGAACAATTGGCGGCGCCAAGCAAGTCCACCGAAAACTCGATGCGTCGGGTAGATTTTCAGGCGACATCATTAGCCTGGATGATGAGAATATCGCCGAGTCGCGCAAACTTCTGCAACAAATTATTTCCAATGGAAAGCTTTGTCAAAAACTACCCAGCCTGGATGAGATTCGCCAGTATTGCGCGAAAAGCCGCCAGGAGTTGGGCTCCGAGTTTTTCATAACCGGCGCAGACTATCCTAAATATTCGGTTGAATTAAGCCCTCACTTGAAAAATCTGCAAAACCAGGTTCTTGAGGCAATTTAATCTCGGGCACAAAGGCGTTGCGCAAGGGTAAAATATACTCTTATGAGGACGTCAACCAAGAACAAACACTGGTTAGATTTTTCTGGTACCACATTTGGTGCCATGCTGCTTCTAATGACAATGCTTGCTCCGTCTTG
>JAKFVJ010000188.1:0-604 GCA_021732245.1 Candidatus Obscuribacterales bacterium
TTAAACTCTCTGCTTGACGTGGCACATATCTTGGGGGCAGATCAAGACGTAAAAGCTATTTGATACTGATGTCTGTTTTGTCTATTTGCGGATTCGTCTGGCTTGCCGGATTAGTTAGTCCACCAGCAATTGTATTTGCGTTGTTTCTGGTATCGCTGTCTTCTGCATTCTCTGATGTGTTGGTTGATGCATTGATGGTGGAAGTCGGACAAGCAACCGGACAAATTGAAAAACTACAAGGGCAGCAATGGCTATGGGCAAAAATTGCCGCTGTTGTCGTCGCGCTCTTGGGTGGTTGGTTATGTCATATGCTTGAGCCGGCAAAGGCATTACATGCAGCAGCGCTAATCGCACTTCTTGCCCCGCTGGCCGTGATGGTGGCGAGTTTCTTTCTGGTGAAGGAAAGAAAGATTGTTGTCACAAACGAATTGCGCAGAACAACGCTGTCTGGACTAAAGGCGGCAGCGACGTCCAAGGACCTTTGGCTGGTATTCGCCTTCCTTGCATTCTGGTACATAAGCCCTGGATTTGAAACGCCACTCTATTACTACAAAATCGACAAGCTCAAATTTGATCAAGCATTCATCGGGCAATTAGGTGCTAT
>JAKFVJ010000188.1:614-5233 GCA_021732245.1 Candidatus Obscuribacterales bacterium
GCTTCGTGTGGTGCAATTCTAGGGGCTTGGTTGTACAAAAGATACTTTGCCCGTTTGCCGCAACGGCTGTTGATCAATACAAGTGTCTTGCTAGGAGTCTTGAACACTCTTGCGTATTTGCTTTTGGTAGACACGACAAGCGCCATTGCTTTGGCATTTGTCACCAGCGCCGTAGGCATGATTGCCACGCTGACAATGTTTAGCCTCGCTGCGCATGCTTGTCCCAAACATGCGGAAGGCTTCACGTTTGCGCTTATGATGTCCGCCATCAATCTATGCGTGCAAGTCTCAGCAATATTTGGCGCACAACTCTACTCGACTGTGTTGCACAATGAAATCGCACCGTTGATTTGGATATCCGCGGGCTTTACAGCATTGTGCTTCTTCGTTGTACCACTCCTTTGTCATTCTGAGCAACGCGAAGAATCTGCCGCAACTGAAATCCGTTCGAGTTGATCAACTTGAACGTGTTAATCCGCGGCAGATTCTTCGGTCGCTACGCTCCCTCAGAATGACAAAGTGTTGGATGTCTTACCCTTCGTTTTCAGCTTGCGCCTGTTTTGGTGCTTCAACTGTTTCAGCGTCCTGCACTTCGATAAGCACCGGTTCTTTTTCTTCGACGATCAATTTCGTTGAAGGAGCTGGTTCGCCTTTGAGTGCGGCGAGTTCGGCTTCGATGTCGGCTTGACCTTCCCAAGTCTTGAATTTGGTGTCGAGATTATCAGAGCCCATTTCGTGGAGAGCGGCGGCTTTGGCTTCGCGCTCGGAAACTTTTGCTTCCATCTTTTCCATTACAGACATCGCACCAGATGCTGTTGTCTTCGAGAGTATTTCTCCGGCTTTGACTGTTGCTTGCGCAGCTTTGTCGCGAGCGATGAGTACTTGCTTCTTGGTGTACGCTTTTTGAACTTCATTTTCCAAATCTTGCAATTTGTTGCGCAGATTTGTTGTGAGTTCTCTTTGTTGTTTTAGCTGTGTCTCGAGATCATGAATGGCTTGTGTGTACTGTTGCTTTCTTTGCAATGCTTGGCGAGCAAGATCATCATTCTTTTGCTGAACCGCGAGCGTTGCACGATTTTGCCAGGTGGCTGCTTGCTCCTGATTTTTCTTTAGCTGTTGTTCAAGTTGTTTCTCAGTGGCAATTGCTTGGGCAACTGCTTGCCTTACTTGAATGAGATTAGATTGCAAATCTTCATAGGTTTGCTCGAGCATCATTGTTGGGTCTTCCATCTTGCCCATGATGCTGTTAAAGAAGGCCTTAATTAGAGTGACCAGGCGACTAAACATTTGAGCGCTCCTTGAAGTCTACGAAGTTCATCCTTATTAAGTCTATCCTATTGTAACGCTCCGGCAGCCCCCCTTTGGCGGCTGCCTCCGCTTGCCATCCGGCATGTCCACGCTTCATTCCGGATTGCTCAATCGCAATCCTGCATTCCCGCTGTGGCTTGTGGCGGCAAGTGTTAATCTTGACGCATCAATACTGGTTGACAAGATTAAGGCGCAACATATGGCAATGAAATTTACCGGCAACGACGATCTCTCGAAAGCTCTCGCTTCTGCAGGTGAAGCGGTCTTGGCAATTGCGGTGCTGGTGGCGCTAGGTGTCTGGGGCGGTAATTGGCTGGACGAGAAATTTCATACTCAGCCTTTATGCGCCGTTTTGCTTGCTCTTTTAGGAATGGCGGCGGGTTTGGCGCGTATGGTTGTAAAAGCTTTACAAGCCGAAAAAGAGTCTGCCAAGGAAGAAAAGAGCGGCAACAAAGACCAAACCATATAAAATGATCGGCTAGGTTTAGACCTAAATTGAGGAAATAAACACAGATGCTTACTAAGAATTTGATGACTTTTGCAGCAGCTGCTCTTTTGATCGGAACCCTTTCCGCTCAGAGTGCTTCTGCTGGAACAGGTGCTAGCTGCTCCAAGAACAGCAAAAAGTGCCCGAGCGTTGGCGATCACATGAAGACCTGCTGCATTATGAAGAAGGCCGGCATGTGCTACTCCATTAAGGGCAAAAAGGCTGTGACCGTTTTTGCTCCGACAGATGCTGCCTGGGACAAAATGCCGAAGGCAAAGCGCGAAGCTTTGATGAAGAATCACAAGCAATTGCACAAAGTGCTTGCCTATCACATCGTGCCTCGCAAACTGTCCAAGGACGATCTGGCAAACATGCGCTCGGCTAAAACCGAAGAAGGCGAGTTTGTAATGATCAATAACAAAGATGGCTCAATCTCAATTGATGGCGCCATCATCCAGGGCGAAGGCAAGAACTACAAGAACGCCACGATTTACGAAATCGACGAAGTTCTCGTTCCGGAAAGAGGCAAATAACAAGGTCCCTAAACCCTTGTAATGAACAACAGTCCGCGCATCTGCTATGATGCCGGACTGTTCCCCTTTTTCGGGGATTTTGGGACTCATTCGACGCGGCTCTTGAAGTTAGCGCGTAGGAAAGCAAGGACTCATGCTAGGCAAAAATCTTGAACTTTCACAGTTTGTAAAAGACCCGGCCATCAACAAAATCAATATCTTCGGTGGAAGCACCTCGGTTGGACCGATCAATATCGACGGAAGCCTGGGAAGCATTCACGTAGACACGCTCTTGTTAGCTTGGCTCTGTATGGGCGGCGTTCTGTTAGCAGCGGCTCTTATCGTTCGCGGACTGGTTGTCGAAGGTGCCGGCGGCAAGGGTCAGGCGATGCTGGAGATGGTTTACAAGTTCGTAGATGATCTAGCGCATGGTCAAATTGGTCACCACTACAAAAAATTCTTCCCGCTAGTTGCAGCGATCTTTATATTTGTCTTATTAGGTAACTTTATCGGTGTCGGACCATGGCGTGCGTTTGAGCATATGCCGGGTTGGTTCCATCTCAAAGATGGTGAGCCATTTGAAATTGCTTCACCAACAACAGATCTCAACGTAACCTTCGGACTCGCTATGGTCGCCTTGCTTGTTTACTTGGGCTCCGGCTTCTGGAAGCATGGAGTCAATTACGGTAAGCATCTTGCGAACCCAATTGAAATTCTCGACTTGGTAGTTCGTCCGTCAACATTGGCTTTGCGACTTATGGTCGTTATCACTGCCGACGAATTGCTCCGCGCCGCATTCTTGATGATGATGCCTGTACTTTTACCGACAGGCATTATGGCGTTTGAACTTTTCATTGGTCTCATTCAGGCTTTTGTGTTTGCTTTGTTGACTTCGATCTACATCGGCTTAACCGTCAGCGAACACCACTAAAAATCAGTGCTAAGAAGAGGTTCTGCGTTGGCGCTTGTAGGGGCGCATTGCATGCGCCCGCTTAACATTCCCCGTCTCTAAGTGAAAATTAAAGCGCTCCGCTGTCGCATATTGCCGCGCCAACAATTGGCATCTCGGTAAAAGCCTCATCACAGGCTCGTTACAGATGATGAAGCACCAATACAAAAGATCATCTATATAAAGGCAAGATTTTCCTCACGCTTGCTATAATCGATGGCGCTTCTCACTAAGAGGAAGCGCAGGTCTGCGAATTTTCGAATTCGTCGCCTGATGTAGTCAGACACTTCATTTTGCTAGGAGAAGGTTAGTGGAACCTCAAATCATCGCCCAAGCAGGTACTGCTGTTGCTGGTATGGATAGCGCAACCATTATTAAAGCTGCTTCACTCATAGGCTCCGGAATTGCCGTCGTTGGCGTATTCGGACCTGGTATTGGTATCGGTGTTGCCGGTTCCCGTGCTCTAGAAGGCATGGCTCGTCAACCAGAAATGGCCGGCAAGTTGTTGGCAAACGCCATCATCATCGCCGCTTTGATGGAAGCTCTCGGACTTCTCGCTTTCGTTATCGCCATTATGCTCTTCACGTTCGGTACCAAAGTCTAAGATTCACTCGCGGGAGACCTCAACTAAGTTGAAGGTCTCCCGCCGTATTGAGTCTTTGGGAAAGCTATTAACATGTTCGATATAAATCCAACGCTTATCATTTTCGTTCTAAGCTTTTTGGTCTTCATGTATTTGCTAAACCAGATCATGTTGAAACCAGTGGGCAGAGTCTTGGAAGCGCGCGCCGCCAAAATTTCAGGCGATCTGAAAGCCGGCAAAGATGCGCACGGACAAGCTGGTGATTTGGTCACGCACTATCAGGAGCATCTGCATAAGATTCGCCATGAAGCGCAGTCAGTCATCAACGAAGCTACACAGAAAGCCAATCAAGGTCGCAATGACGAGTTGGGCAAAATAAAAGCAGAAGGCGCTAAAAAGCTTGAAGCTGCTAAAGTCCAAATCGTAAACGAGCGCAAGGCGCTTGTTGATCCTCTGATAAATCAAGAAATTGAACTTATCGAAGATATTGCACACAAGCTTCTGGGTGAGCGTGTGTCGTTGTCCGTGGACCGTGAGCGTGTAAAAAACGCTCTGGAGGTAGCCAGTTAAATGGTTGCAGTTATGCACGAAGGTTTTTCAATTTTTGGGATATTCGAAAACAATTTACTCAACTGGCTGGTGCTGGCTGGGCTCATTGTCTGGATGTGGTCTACCAAGATGCCGGCAGTTTTTGCGTCGCGCAAAGACGGCATCGATGCAGCTTTGAAAGAAGCTGCCGCAGCAAGGGCTGAAGGTGAAGCATTCTTGGCTGAACAGCAA
>JAKFVJ010000189.1 GCA_021732245.1 Candidatus Obscuribacterales bacterium
GGACAGGGCATCTTTTGTGGATTATCAAGGAGATAAATCGTGGGACGTCGCTTACTAACAGTTGCAGCTTGTGTTCTGGCTTGTACGGCATGTTCGTCCGAGGACCGCTCGGATGTTGTCACCGAGCAAAGAAAATTGCCTGATTTCTCCAAAATTACAGCCGGCGGCGCACTGGAAATGGACATCAAAGTGGGCTCACCACAGAGCGTGACCATCGAATGCAACAAGGACAGCATGGCTGATGTGGATTCGGTTGTAAATGACAATGAGCTGACAATTTCCGTAGAAGACGATGCAAAGCCTACGCATTTAGCGGTACACATTGTGGTGCCGAAGCTCGAATCGCTAGAGTTAAACGGATCAACAAATGCTGTGGTTGCCGGTGTCAGTTCTAAATCGTTTGAGCTGGATACAGCTGGATCATCCAAAGTCAAAGCTCAAGGTGAGGTGGACGATTTAGACATGGAATTGTCTGGTTCTTCAAATGTCGAGTTGGCTGAACTCAAAAGCAAGACTTGTGACATAACAATTTCAGGTTTCGGCAATGCGAATATCTTTGCCAGTCAGTCAGTTGACGCAAATATTTCCGGAGCAGGATCGATAAAGATTCATGGCAATCCAAAGGTCAACCAACAAATTTCCGGCTCCGGCACTATACAGAAACTGTAAAAGAGAGAAGAGTAAATGCAGAAAAATCTATTGAAGTCACTGCTTATCCCGGTGGCTGCTACGTTGTGTTTTTCAACTGCGGCAAGCGCCGATTCGCAAGTCGCGGTAACGACACCGGTTAGTCAGGAACCTTGGTGGAAGCATGCGGTTTTCTATGAGATTTATCCTCGCAGCTTTGCTGATGCCAAAAATGCCGGTGTGGGAAACATCAAAGGGATTGTATCTAAGCTTGATTATTTGAAAGACCTCGGTGTTGATGCCGTCTGGATTACACCGTGTTATCCATCGCCGCAAATCGATTTTGGCTATGACATTTCCGACTACGAAAATATTGCGCCCGAATATGGGACTCTTGCTGACTTTGATGAACTAATTAAAGAAGCTAAGGCGCGCAACATCAAGATCATCATGGATTTAGTGATGAATCATACTTCAGACAAACATAAGTGGTTTATCGAGTCGCGCTCGTCAAAAACAAATCCTAAGCGTGACTGGTACATTTGGCGTGATGGCAAAAATGGTCAGCCTCCGAATAATTGGCAGTCTATCTTTGGACACTCAGCATGGACTTTTGATCCGGCAACTAAGCAGTACTACTACCACTTCTTCTATCCGGAACAGCCGGATCTTAATTGGCGAAATCCGGAAGTGAAAAAGGCGATGTTCGATGCCGTGCGATTCTGGCTTGACAGAGGTGTTGCCGGATTTCGACTGGATGCCATTACCACGCTGTATGAAGATCCCAATCTGAAAGACAATAAGGTTTTGCCGGGCAAAAACGCTTATGGCGACCCTAATATGGCTAACGAGAATAACGATCATTCACTGGAAATACACGATGTGTTGCGTGACTTGCGTAGTCTTCTCAATAGCTACCCTGATGATCGCGTGCTTGTAGGTGAAACTTTCGGAAAGGACTTGGCTGATTTGTGTCTGATGTACGGTAGAAATGCCGACGAGATTCAATTGCCAATGAATTTTCAGTTTGCGTACATCAATAAGTTGTCCGCACCTGATTTCCGGGCGCGTATTAAAGAATGGGACACTAACCCGGTACAAGGATGGCCAGTTTATCTGTTCAATAATCACGATACTACGCGTAGCTATGTTCGTTATGGTGATGGTATTCACAATGACCAAATTGCTAAGCTGATGGCGACGATGTTGCTCACCTTAAGAGGCACTCCAATTCTTTATTACGGAGAAGAGTTGGGTATGGAAAACCGTGATCCCCAGACGGTCGAAGAAGTCTATGATCCAATCGGCAAAATTGGTTGGCCCAAAGAAAAAGGCCGCGACGGTGAACGGACGCCTATGCAGTGGACTGCTGATGCAAATGCCGGCTTCAGTCAGGCTAAGCCGTGGCTGCCCGTAACAGCTAAATACAAGACGCACAATGTAGCTGCTGAAACGAAAGACCCTGATTCAATACTTAGCTATTACAAGAAACTGATTCAAATCAGACGTACAAACCCGGCTATGCGCAATGGAGCGTACACACCACTTAACGCCACCGACAAAAATGTTTTGGCTTACTTGCGAACGAAGGATGCAAGCAATGTGGTAGTAGTGCTCAATATGAGCAACGCACCTCAAAAGATAAAGCTAGATTTACCTGCAGCAATTACAGGCAAAAATGGTCATCTGATTGCTTCAAATGTATCGTCACCAGACTCAGCCAGTCTGACCAAGGAATTGTCCTTGGCGCCATTTGGTTCGTACGTCTGGGAGCTTCAGTAGCTTTTAGAGACTTTGGTCTGTTGGGCGGACAAGAATTTCGTTTATGCTGACGTGCGGTGGTTGCGTTGCGGCAAAGACAACGGTGTCGGCGATGTCCTTGGCTGTTAAAGCGCGCATTGAGCCTATCCATTTCTTGATGCGGTCTTTCACTTCAGGCACCGTTATGTGATCGGTTAACTCAGTTGCTACAGCACCAGGTTCGATGCTCGTGACTCGTATTTTGTCTTGGTAAACTTCTTGACGCAGTGCTTCGCTGAAAGTGTTCACGTACCACTTGGTGGCATTGTATACAGCTGAACCGCCGGTAATTATGCGCCCGGCAACTGATGACATGTTGATGATGTGACCTTCGCCTTGCTGTTTCATGATGGGCAAAGCGGCGTGTGTGCAATACATAAGTCCCATGATGTTGATGTTCACCATACGCTGCCAGTCTTCAATATTGGCCCCGTCGATTGGTCCTAAAAGCATGATGCCGGCATTATTAACCAGAATGTCCAGGCGCCCGAAATGTTCTTTTGTTTCATTCACTGCTCGCATCGCTTCTTTGGGATCCGTAATGTCTGCAGCAATGGTCAGCGATTTGCCCTTGTTGGCGGAAATTGTTTGTGCGACTGATTCCAGTCTGTGTGTTCGACGGGCAACCAATGAAATATCGGCACCTTCTGCTGAAAGAGCCAGGGCTGTTGCCTCGCCTATCCCTGAAGAGGCTCCAGTAATCAGGGCTACTTTACCTCCCAATTTTGTCGTCACTGTTCTTCTCCTTTACTTGGATGTCATCCGAAGTAGTTTGACCAATTCATTGCTGAACGTATTGGCAAACTCGCGTTTGTCTCTTTCTGAAAATTGTTTGGGACCGCCAGTTATGGTTCCGCTGTCGCGCAAGTCTTGCATGAGGTTACGCATTGATATCCGCTCACCAATATTGTCCGGTGTGAATTTTTCACCATGCGGACTTATGGCAACAGCACCTTTGGTGACGACACCATGTGCCAACGGAATGTCCTGGGTTACAACTAAGTCGCAACTTTCGGCATTGTCTTGGATGTAGGTATCGGCAGCGTCGGAAGCTGTCGCTACTTGGACAAAGGTGATATGAGGCGAAACCGGCACCGCGAGCTTTTTGTTGGCGACATAAACTGTTGCCACGCCGTGCTTGTGCGCAGCTACAGCGATAACGTCTCTTACTGCTGTTGGACAAGCATCGGCGTCAACCCAAATTTTCATACGTCAATATTATCTAAGTAATATTGGTTAGCTTCATCAATGACATTGCTCAATTCTGGCCAGTCTTTCAATTTGTATTCTTGAATTTCGATTTCTTTTCCATAAGAATCATATACATGTTTGTGGAAGCGCTCTTTATGTCCTCTGCGTGCGTGAACATGCCAATTGTCGTATCTAAAAATTTCGCTGTTTTTCTTGTTCTTTCGACGAAGGTTATAACTGTAATCTTGGCTTTGGATAAGTCCTTTGCTTCTATCGGAGTACTTTGTCACGATAAGCGATTTCTGTACTTCTAAAATCAAGCGGTACCATTTGAGGTTATCCTTGAGGACAATTCCTTGCTTATGGAACCGGTCCATAGAAGTTTCGTGGATATCCATGTACCTTTCCCAGGGTATCGGCTGGTGCCTTTTAGACATTTATTTGATGAGCTACCAATACTGCCCGTTTCGTATTCCAGGCTGCATAGTCTCCAGAGTTTGGAATTGTTCCGGAGCATAATCGTTTGCACATCTGTGACGTAGTCATTTTGTATTTCTTTTCAAATTGAGCAATGTCAGCTTTGAGTTCTTTTATGCGTTTTTTAGTGTCCACTGGTTCTGCACACGCCAGAAAGGAACGTATTTTTTTCATCCGCTCACTTTTGGTGAGATTTCGCAAAGTCGACGATTTAAGGACTTTACTCATGAACTTCTCTCCGTGCCAAACTTTTGGATTAGTTGATTCTAAATACAGTATGCCACTTTTCAATATAGTTCAATCCAGTAGTATCGTAATTTCAAGTATTTTAAGAAATAGAACACTCCGAGCGGTTCTAAGTAGCCTCGGTTTTGGTCTCATTAAGCCCTAATTCGTCAACTGCTCGGTTTAATGCCGATCGTTCCAACAGAAGCCCTCGCCGTTCGTATCGCTTGCGGGAGCGCGACCAACGAAGGACAACTGTACGAGATGATGAATATTTGCTGGCAAGTCGCGTTAGTTTGGCATTGCCGGCAGATAGGTAATCATAGTCGTCGTAACCTGCACAAGTCATGCAGATTCCTTGCTTGACACCGTCAGGCAAGGTGATCGGTTTGATAAAGTCGCCTGAAGTTATGGGAGAAGCACAACGATTACAAGCTGTATCTTTACTTACAACAAAAACCAGTTCTTCCTTTGTTGCTTCGCTTGTTTTCATGCTATTGCCTATACGAGTGCTAATTCGGCCATTTGTTCCATAGTTGTTTCCATAAGGCGATAGTGCGAGTTAACCAGGCGTGCATCGAAGCTGTCAGCGTCAAAACGGCAACCAATCCATTCAAGCCATTTGTGGTGTTCGGGATGATAGGAGTCTTCAATGCATTCTAAAAAATTGGCATAGCCTGGAATACCGCCGACATCTTCAGGTGGGCAGGCTCGTCTGCCATCGATACAGTGCGCCATCACAGGTGCCCCGTCGTCATTGTAAGCATTCTCCAGAACAACAGTGTGTCGCCAACCATCACCAAAATCATAATCGTACTCAAATGAGTCCCCTGGCTTTTGTAACAGGTCTGCCAATTGAAACTCATTTTGGTTTTGCAGCTCAGCGTTATCGAATTCATTTGGATTACCA
>JAKFVJ010000191.1 GCA_021732245.1 Candidatus Obscuribacterales bacterium
GAGTCACCGCTCCGGTGAAACTGAAGATGCCACCATTGCCGATCTGGCTGTTGCGACAGGTTGCGGACAAATCAAAACCGGTGCTCCGTGCCGCTCCGAACGCACCGCAAAATACAATCAGCTGTTGCGCATAGAAAAAATGCTCGGCGATGCCGCGCACTACGCCGGCCGCGAAGCATTCGCTCAATTCCGCAGCAAAGAAAAAGACAAAGTAACAGCGAAGTAAGTCCAAGAAGCGAACCAAGAGCGGCGAAGAGCCGGTCGCTGGTGAGCGCTCACCGGTTGCTGGACAGCAGACGAAGGCGCTGGCTCTGCAGCGCCGGAGTATATATCAGTTATTTGCCATTGCTTTGCCTGTAGACGATAAGTCTTCAGGCTGAGTAATGCGCGACAAAATTGACTCGGTGCGATATCTCCCGATATATACACCATCCATATACTGGTCTACTTCGCTTTGTGCCACCATGGTGGCATCATCGATCTGTGTAAATACGTCTTGCGAGCGAGCAGCCCAGGATGAGTTACCGTCACCGGAGTAGATATTGGTGCGATCCAATTTAGCTTCGCTTTCGTTGAATTTTTGAACAGATGTTTGGGTTTCATTCCAGCCCGGCTGAACCCACTGCGCAGTTAGTATGCCGGATGCATTTCTTACAAAACGAATGACGGAAGTTAGTTTGTGTCCTGTCGGCACAATATTGATTTGCGAGTCAATCACTGTGCTCTGGCAGCGCCAAAGTCCTTCATATGTAGATGGGAACGCCTGAGTTTGTTGGGCACCATCGGTGGTGCCCGCAGCGGCTCTGTCTTTCTTTAGATATCCGTGCAAAAATCGAGCACTGGCATCCGGAGCTATCGAAACCGCTAGGGTTAGGAGCAAGGCTACTGATGCTAGTTTCCGTGTTGATGCCATAGATACCGTCCTGGGGATTCCCTTGTGGAGGCTTACCCTCTGTAAGTGATCTGTACCCTTGGAAACGGAGTTGTTATCTGGGTTTTTAAGGAAGCGGTAATGATTTAACGTTTGTCAGGGGCAAAGCGCTTTTCTCTTGTTGACTTCATGGTTGTGTTTTCGCAGTAAGCAGCTTCTAATCAGGCTTTTGTAAATAATCGTATGTATTATTTTGGGGTAGTTGGGTATCGCTGACATCGCCAGGTTCTCGTCGTGTACAATCTCTTGAAAACGAAGGTGAACGCAAGTGTCTGGCTGGTTTTCCTAAGCCTGCTAACATGAGCACTTAATTTTCCAAGTAATGTCAGTAGTTGAGGTTTCAAAGTGAGTAATAAGACTATGGCTAAGTGCGAAGTCAAAGACTTGAATTTGGCTGAACAGGGGCAAACGCGTATTGAGTGGGCAGAGCGCGATATGCCGGTTCTGCGTTTAATTCGGGATCGATTCGCCAAAGAACAACCATTTAAAGGCTTGAAAGTATCCGTTTGCGCGCACGTCACAACCGAGACCGCAAATCTTGCCCTGACATTGAAAGCAGGCGGCGCTGATGCGTTGCTTATCGCTTCAAATCCGCTGTCTACTCAAGACGATGTGGCTGCGGCTCTCGTTGCTAAACACGACATGGCTGTCTATGCAATTAAAGGTGAAGACATTCCGACATATCACCGCCATGTGCAAATTGCTCTTGATCACAAACCGAATTTCATCATCGACGATGGTTCTGATCTGGTGGCAACACTTGTGCTCGAACGTCCGGATCAAGTAAAGGACATTCTCGGTTCGACGGAAGAAACCACAACTGGTATCACTCGCTTAGAGTCAATGCAGCGTGACGGTGCATTGCCTTTCCCGGCAATTGCTGTAAACAACGCACAGACAAAACACTTGTTCGACAATCGCTATGGCACAGGTCAATCTACTCTCGATGGTGTCATTCGTGCCACCAATAGATTGATTGCCGGACGTAATTTGGTTGTTCTCGGCTATGGATGGTGCGGTAAAGGTACTGCAATGCGTGGGCGCGGTCTTGGTGCCAACGTCATCATTACCGAAGTAAATCCAATTCGCGCAGTAGAAGCTGTGATGGACGGATTCCGCGTAATGCCGATTGAAGAAGCTGCTGAAATTGGCGACATCTTCATCACCGTAACAGGCAATCGTCACGTAATTGACGGCAAGCATTTTGAGAAGATGCGTGATGGTGCAATCGTTGCCAACTCCGGTCACTTTGATTTGGAATTGAACTTGCAAGCTCTGGAAAAGAATTGCAAGTCGCATAGACCAGTCAGAGAATTCATGGAAGAGTTCACATTGAAAAATGGAAACAAGGTCTATGTATTAGCTGAAGGTAGATTGGTCAATCTCTCGTGCGCCGAAGGTCATCCGGCATCCGTTATGGACATGAGCTTTGCCAACCAAGCACTTTCGTTGGAATACTTGGTGAAAAATAAAGGCAAGCTTAAGGCTGGTCTGCATGTATTGCCGGATGCCGTCGATACAGAAATTGCCGCACTCAAGCTCAACTCCATGGGCGTGAAAATAGACTCTCTCACCAAAGAGATGGTCGAATACATGGGCTCGTGGAAAGTTGGGACATAAGTTCCAACTTTTAGAAGCTACAAAAAAGGGGCTGCGTAAGCAGCCCCTTTTGATTTAGTTCTTTATTCCTTGGAATATCTTCTAGGATATTTTCTGGAACATGTAGCCAATGCCGCGTGCTGTCAGAATCAAATCTGGGTTGGACGAATCTTCTTCGAGCTTCGAACGCAGGCGGCTTATGTGTACATCAACAACACGAGTGTCGATGCGGTGATCGGGAGGATAAGCCCAGACTTGTTGCAGGATTTCGCTGCGGGAGAATGGCTTACCGGAGTTGGTCACCAGAAGTTCCAACAAGCTGAATTCCATGCCTGTTAAACGAATGCGCTCGTTCTTGCGTGTGACTTGGCGCTTGTTTAAATCAATCTTGAGATTACCAATGGTGATTACATTGGTGCTCTTTGTTTGACCTGTCTCTTGTTGGCGCTCAACGGTGCGTCTCAAGACGGCTTTAATACGCGCTTCCAATTCGCTGGGGCTGAATGGTTTGACGACATAGTCATCTGCACCAATTTCCAAACCTTGAATGCGGTTGGACACATCGGCAACAGCGGTCAGCATGATGATTGGTGTATCTGATGTCTTACGTATTTCACGGCAGACTTCGTAGCCATCAACTTTCGGAAGCATCACGTCCAAAATTACTAAATCTGGCTGGAAGGCGTTGAACTGCTCCAAAGCTTCCTGTCCATCGGCAGCTGTTGCCACGTTGTAGCCGCCCATTTTGAGGCGTGTCTCGAGGATGCGGCGAATTGAAGCCTCGTCGTCGACGACCAGAATTTTTTCGGCGCCGGAATTTGTGTCACCCACAGTATCTATCTCTTTCTCACTTAAGGTCATATTCATGCAATTTCTCACTTGAAGACTGGCGGATTCAGATTGCTCTGAGTCTTCTAAATCATAATCAAAGAGACTATAGCATGCCAGCCCATGACATGTCCTCAAAGTTCACAAAAGAAGCGCAATTTGGAGGTCAGGAGGTCTGAAAACGGCAACCTTTTTGAGCCGTACAATCCTTTTATAAGGGCCAGTAGGCAAGTGTCGATTCTCCATAAGGGCAAAGGACGGCAGAATCGAATAGCCAAGGGATATTGGCATGGTTAGCCATTATCCGGCGTCCGGTCGTCAAGCGCCTTAGGCTTCCTTCACGGCAGATGCGAATTCTTACCTATATATAATGTAGTAAAAGGGTTGGCGGCGAAAGCAGTTGTGGGCAGGCAGCCCAGTTGCGATGGGGTAACAACAGCCTGCCAAGCGCGTCTTGGACATCGTTGTGGTGTCAGATAAATATGCGTGACTCCATATGTGGTGGCATGTTGTTTTCAATATTCAGATAAATAGTTACCGATATTACATATGGTGGCACTCTGTGCCGCGATAGGCACCTTATGTGGTGGCGCTTTGCGGGCGTGCCACCACTGGTGTTCCAAGTTTTTGTCAAAACTAACCAGAATGATTGACAATGAGCAAAAGTTTATTCATACTGTCACCCACATATGGTTAATGCATATCTTGTATAGCTATCCAATAAATATCAAATATAAGACTGTCAATCATATAAATAACTACGAATGGTCTTACTAATCGCAAGTTCGGCGTCAACACAAACAGTCAATTAGTCCCTTCCATATAAGTGAAGCAAGACGAAAGACTAGAAGAGAGGAAGAAAATGAATAAGCCAAGGTTGTGCCTAGCCCTGAGTGTCTCACTTGCACTTTTGCAGGCTAGCGTCATGCCGGTGCTATCCGAACCAGCGTCGCCAGCTATCTGGCAGAAGTTGGCCGGTGTATCCAAGCCGGTAGCAAAATCGGCAGCCAAAACAACGAAAGTTGCCAGCGCGCAAACTAAGCGTCCAGTCGCCGCCAAGCCGGTCGGCAATAATGGACTTGGTTTGTATACAGCGTATGGTTTGGCTTCTGGATTTTCCGACAGCCAAGTGATGCTCTTCTTCGGTAAAGGTAAAGACGCCGCTTCGCAGATGCCTGCAGCAGCTTTGACCATTCACCCGACACTGCCGGTTGTGGCAGAAGACCATGTAGCGTCTGCCGCATCAACAGTTGTCGAAAAGCCAACACTTCTAGCAATGGGTGAACCTGTCGGTGGAACGCAAGTGACGGCAGATGCCGGTTCGACCGTATCGGTTGCTCCATCTGAGCCAACTCCAATTGCTGATGCTCCCAAGCCTGCTCAACCTGAAATGGCCAAAGAGGTTCTTGCGACAAAATCGCAAGAGAAAGACAGAATACAAATTGCTCAGCTTGCTCCTGATCAAATCATCGCTCAAGGTGACAACAGCGGCACATTGTCCACACCAATTCCGCCTGTTGTATCCGGAGCTGTTGAACTTGAAGAGTTTAAGCCGAGCAACGTGATTGAACTAAAAGTCAATCAATCCCGTACCTTCAAGTTGCGCAATAAGATTGTTCGTACATCTATAAGCGAACCATCAATTGCTGAACCTGTTGTAGTAGCTGAAAACCAAATGGTTCTCCTTGGTAAAGCACCTGGTGGTGCCACCATGGTGGTTTGGGATGATGCGGGCAACTCGGCTGCCATCGATATTAAGGTTAGCCGTGATTACTCCGCCTTGCAGTCGACAATTCGGGAAATTGATCCCCGTATTATTGTGAAGCCTTTCAGCGTCGGCGGTGGCGACAGAGTTCTCCTTGTCGGCGATG
>JAKFVJ010000047.1 GCA_021732245.1 Candidatus Obscuribacterales bacterium
CCACCGCCGAAACCGCCACCACCAAAGGAGCGTCCGCCACCAAACCCACCGCCACCGAAGCCGCCACCTCTGGCAAACGTCGGAGCAACAGTCGTCAAAGTAATTGTTATAGCTAGAAATAGTGCAATTGACTTCATTGTTTTAATTCCTTTCTTGTTGGCGACTTATTGAATAACGCGTCCGACGCGTTCAACGATCAACGGTTCAGTATTTGGAACCGCTTTGCCGTCGAACACTCGGTCAATAGAGCGCCATGAAAATTTGTTGTCGCCATCTACAGCGATTATGTTTGTGGCTCCCGTTTGAGCGCCGACTTGTTCCATTCCGGTGGAACGAATTTGCCACTCTTTGCCTTGCTTATTCCAGACACCATTACCGAAGCCGCCGCTGGAATCAAAGTTCCAAGAGACGATGCTTTGTTTGCTTGGATCAAAGCCGATGATTTGAACATCTACTTTTGGTTTGAGTCCTGGACGTTCAATTACATATTTGCAGAGAATGAAGTTTCTGTTTGCCACCCAGTCTGCTGTCATGGTTACTTTGGCGTTGCCTGATGATGCCGACCAAGTGCCGATTAGCCAGTTCAGAGAAGCCAGACGATCAACTTTCTGTGGTGCATTTTGAGTGATAATTTCTGTTTCTGTAGCCGAGGCGATAAGCCATTCGTTGTTTTTTTTCTGCAGAAGCATCGTGAAGCGAGCGCATGCTTCCGGACCATTGGCGCTTTCCTTGCAGGTAGTGCCTTCTATGAATGCCGTATTTACGGCAACGCGCTTAATGCTCTGTACGCTAGCAGTGGTTTTTATTTTTCCTTGGCTAGCCAATCCGGCGGCAAACCGTTGTTGAAGAGCTGCGCGTCCGGTTGTTTGCACGCCATCTTCATCGATGTAGGTGCCATCCAATGTGAACAATGCGGACATTCTAGCTGCATCTTCGGCACTAGCTGCTGCTGCTAGTGATTGGACAACAGCATGAAGCGGTGCGTCATAGACAGCGCTTAGCACGGTCTTGGCTGTGTTCACAGCAGAAGTCGTGGTGGGAGCTGATTGGGCTGCATTGCAAAAGAGCAATGAGCTTAGACATAAAGTAACGGCAATAGATGTCGTCTTAGAGATTTTCATTTTAATCCTCATGACACATTGGGGCGTGATTCGAGTCTTAAATCTTAGCCTGTAGTGCCTTTTCGCGCTCTTGTTTGTGAAGATAGTAATCAGCGAAACAGTCCAGGACAAAAAATAGCCCTTGATAGGCGTCAGCCAGCGGGATAAGCTCGTATTACACATTAGTAAAAGTTAAGAAAAGCGGTTTGAGATGTCACGGGCCCCGGGCAGGTGACATTTGAATTCCTTTGACTTGTGTCGCTTATTTATAGAGAGGTCGTTTGTATGACTGCCAGAAATTCAGTAGGCAATGTATTAGCTTTGCTTGTCGTCGCTGTTGGTGTCATGGTTTTGATTGTGGCCTTTTTTATTATGAATTACGGGCAGCTTATAGGCACCCATAAAGAAGCGCAGACTGCTATTGATGCCGCTTCGCTACAAGTGGCCAAAGACATTTCACGCGTAGTCATTGGACCATCTGATGGCGCGCAGATGGGTTATGTGGCATTAGTCGACCAGGTGCCCAAGAATAATGATCTCAATCAACCGCCAATTGCCGGTATCAATACCCTTATGGCCACGGCACGCCTTGATGCTCTTATTGCCGACAAAATGGAAAATACAACGATGCAAGTGCTTGCTATTCACGACTGGGAACGAGTGAAAAGAGATTCTAGGCTCCTGCGTTCAAAAATAATTGCAGCTGTAAAAAATGGTGAAACGGTCAAAGACAAGAATGGCGAAGCCATTAACATTCAAGCAAATGCTGTAATTGCCTATGACTCTAACGCCGTTAAGATGAGCCACGGTAAACGTGCAAGTGGTATTACCATTTTACTTGGTAATTACAAAGACCGTTCCGGTATGACCAATATTCCTGTACCTGAGCCGGAAAGCATGGCGCAAGTAGATGCCTCTAACTCGATGAAAGTAGGCAATAGAGTTTGCTATAAGCCTTATGTTCCTGTACAGACGAAGGTTGGTAAAAACAACTTGACCTATATGTTTTCGGCGGTAGCTAATGAGCCGACACTTGTACACGATTCGGATTTTGCTGAAGACGGCGGTAGCAATGACTATTTGATTCCGACACTTGTGCAGGTGTCTACTAATGAAACGGTTAACCGAGTTGCCGGTTCGGAACCATCTGCCAGTCAAGCGATTCATGCTGTATCTACAGCAATAGCTGGTTCTGTTCGTCAATCGTTTCCATCAGGAGCAATGCAAGTATCAATGCCTGGCGGACAACCGCCAAAAGGTTACGTTGATACCAGCTCTGTGAAGACCATAATGAATCATTCGCAGATTGTTGTTAAGTCAATTCCACAAGGCAAAAATGCAGACAAGGCTAATGCTGATACCATAGGCGGTGTCTCACCCTACGAAGGATGGAACGCTGCAAGTGTCGGCACGTATTTTAAGGCCACGGCGGATTTCCCTGGTTCAGGTGTTCTTGAGCCTACAAATTTCCGTGGACGCTCAAATGATGATCCTAGTGTGATTCTGAGTTTTTATGTGTATGACTGGTTGCATAACATGTATCTGCGACCCAATATCGAATCAACTGTAAATACGTTAAGCGCGAACCTCTGGGATAGCGGTAAAGCGGCAGTCAGCTATCATGGTGATTTTTGTTTGCCGGCTATGGCCGACAGTGGAGAGCTTTTACCGGTTACTTTTGGAATTTTCAATGTCAGTACAACCGGCAAAGGCGATCCTCGCGATTTGAACCAGTTCAATCAAGATCCTGAAGCGTACAGGCGACAATTTGCCAATGTTTTTGGTTATGTGGCAGCTGACATGACACTGCCCAACCAATCACTGGTTGTGGCAATGGATAAAAATGCTCGTGTGGTTACAACCAACGGACAACCAGCCGAAATTCTTCTTGATTTATGGCAAGCAATTGCCACCATGAATGACGTTTCGGCAAAAACATATCAGCTAGCTTATGAAACCCTCATTGATAAAGTTGGCGAAATTGACAAGCTGGAAAAGTCAGGACAGAAGAGCTCGCAGGAATATCAAAAAGCTCTCTCGCAAGCAAGACGTGCATTTACAGCGATGACTAATGCAGGTTTTGCCGCTAATCTTTCCATTTCCATGATGAATGATAGGAAGGCA
Organism: Candidatus Obscuribacterales bacterium; assembly: GCA_021732245.1. Lineage (GTDB taxonomy): Bacteria > Cyanobacteriota > Vampirovibrionia > Obscuribacterales > Obscuribacteraceae > SBAT01. The sequence continues at coordinate 3,225 of JAKFVJ010000047.1, forward strand.
ATCACCTCCTTGGGTGTAACAAAAAATTCCGCCAAGGACTACAGCATTGTTGGTGGACATTTCTATCCGCTTGATAGGGTTCCGACAAAAGCTGAAATTCTCGGTGATCAGCCGATAAGCAATGGTCAGTCCGCTGATTCCGGCACGTCCGATTGGTTAACACCTCTCAATTCCGAAGGCGGTTCTGCCTTAAAAATTGTGGTCGAAGGAAAGATAGCGGTCTCACATCGCATAGAGCATGGCACTGAACTATTGCAGCCTGCCATGGCTGCAACAACAGTACCGCAGTCAAGCAAAAACATTTTTGTATTTACCGTGAATGGCGATTCAAGCAAATTTGCCGACCAGGGACAAATCAGCATGACTAAGCCATTGATTAACCCGTCCGATGTGATGCTGAAAAAAGATCAGATTATGTATCAGAACCTGTCCTCTCTTGTCACTACCACTGATGGTTCCAATCTGAAACTGGTTTGGAATTGTGTTGCCAGAGACAACGGTTCAAACTTTATCGGATCATATTTCTCCGACAAGCAGCCTCCGGCAGATCCAAGTACAAAAGCAATGCCGGCAACAATTTCTGATTGGTCGTTGCGCTGCCCTGCTCCTACAACTAAGCCTCCTGGAGAAACACCACCTGGTGAGACACCACCAGGCGAAACTCCTCCGGAAACACCGACCTGCAAAGAAAAGCCTATTGTGGCCATTCATTCACAGGCCGATTTTGATAATAGAAAAGGTGCTACCGATATGGATTTCGTGACGGTGAAAGCTGATTCGGCAGGAAATTTGACCTATTACTTTAAGGGTCAGCCAATGCATTTTCTAACAGGTGATGCTTGGCTGTCTGCGGTGAAAAGATCACAGCCGGGAGCCTCACGGAATGTGATTGGCAGCACCGGCCCGCTTATCTATAATCGCACCCAGGGCGCCGAAGTTGTTGCGCGATTCAATGATACTCAGTGGCGCAACTGGATAGCAACTCACGATTTGATAACCAACTCTTCGCAGAAAGCGAGATATACCGGGCCCACTGTCCTAGGTGACTGGAAATATTCAGCTTATTCTCAGGTGGTATTTGAATTGTTGGATGAGTATTCCTGCCCGCAATTGTATCGCTGGAGCAGTTAGGAACTTTGATGCTGCAATAGCGTGCCACCGACTAATGTCTGAAGTCCGGTGCGGATCTTTCCTTCGTCATCGCGAGCGGCAGCATCAGCAAGGAGAGACAGCTCTGCCTCTAGCACATGAGCTTCAGGCGGCTGTGGCTTGCCAACGAAAATTTTCTTGTAACTGGTTTTAGTTAGCCCTTCTTCGGCGGTCAAAAGCTCTTCGTAGAGCTTCTCGCCAGGTCTTAGTCCAGTCACTTCAATTTTGATGTCTTCGTCCGGACGCAGACCGGACAGCTTAATTAGATCATGGGCCAGATCCAACATTTTTACCGGCTTGCCCATATCCAAGACAAAAATTTCTCCGCCTGCACCGAGAGCGCCTGCTTGAATAATAAGTTGAACAGCTTCAGGTATAAGCATGAAGTAGCGGGTGATTTCCAGGTGCGTGACGGTGACAGGACCACCCTGAGCAATCTGTTGTCTCCAAATAGGCAGAACTGAACCACGGCTATCAAGCACATTGCCAAAACGGACCGCTACATATTTGGTCTGAGAACGACGACTGAGATCTTGAACAACAAGTTCGGCAGCGCGTTTGGAAGCGCCCATGAGCGAAGTGGGATTGACGGCTTTGTCTGATGATACCAGTACAAAAGTTGCTACCTTGTATCTGTCGGAAAGCTCAGCAAGGGTGCGTGTGCCAAGAATGTTGTTGGTTACTGCTTCGCTTGAATTGTTTTCCATCAATGGAACGTGCTTGTGTGCGGCAGCATGAAAAACAACTTGCGGTTTGTGTTTTTCAAAAATGTTGGTCATGCGCGTGCGGTCGCGGATATCGGCAATTACTGGTATCAGTTTGACGGGCTCTGGTCTTTGTTT
>JAKFVJ010000486.1:0-2867 GCA_021732245.1 Candidatus Obscuribacterales bacterium
AGGGGGCTTTTACTCTTCTCGTCCAGATTCTTAGCGAAATGTCGAAAGGCAACGGAATTATGGTCATGCCAATCCATGCAGAACTTACCACCCAGCAAGCGGCTGATTTCCTCAACGTCTCTCGCCCATTTATTATTGGTCTACTAGAGAAAGGACAAATTCCGTTTCGAACGGTCGGTCGTCATCGCCGTGTTCGCCTAGAAGACATCGTAAATTATCGAAAGAGTATTGATAGCAAACGTTTCGCAGCGTTGGACGAACTGGCAGCACAAGCACAAGAACTTAATATGGGATATGGCACATAATGCTTTCCCAGTTTGTCGTTGTCTATGATTCTTGTGTTCTGTATCCGGCACCACTGCGCGATCTGCTCATGCACTTGGCGATGACAGGACTTTTTCGTGCAAAGTGGACCAATCAAATTCATGATGAGTGGATAACAAATCTGCTTAAAGATAGACCGGACTTAACATTAACGCAATTGACACGAACGCGACAACTGATGGACGCAAATGTACTCGAATCTCTCGTAGAAGGCTATGAACACAGGATCGCATCTCTGTCTTTACCAGATCCAGATGATCGCCACGTTTTAGCAGCGGCAATTGAAAGCAAGGCAAGCTTAATCATCACAAGAAATATGCGCGATTTCCCGGACAAGTCCCTAAATAAGTTCGGGATATCTGCAATAACGCCTGATGATTTTGTTCTTGATCAAATTGAACTTTCGGCAGAGCTTGTAATGCAAGCAATCCACCGACACAAGGACTCCCTAAAAAATCCCGCACTAACGTGGGATGAATATTTTCGCAATTTACAAAACCATGGACTTGCTCGGTCTGTGCAACTCTTCAAGGATTTAATTCACGACTGGCAAAGCGGTATCAAGCAACGTGATCAAATATGATTCATGCTTCAGCACCAAACTAGTAACGCTCAGCTACATTTCCATCAAATGCGCTAACAGGCACCACATCAAGATCTCTGAAGTACTTTTGAAGTTGTTCTACTGAGATTTCAAATTGACCATCTCGTCTACCGTCCAAAGGCCGTCCGAACTTCGATTCAGGTTCAATAACACCATTAGTATCCATCAACCGAATCTTCCTTTCGCCCTTGTTGTAGCCAACAACCGCATAAACGTGTCGCCCAACAACTCCATCCATTCCGGTTTTAGAACTGGATTCTGTTGAAACCACCATTGCCACTTTTTTATCGACAACTTTATTGAGACTCTCTTCTAGGACACTGGTGGTTACCTGAGGATCGCAAAATTCCAAATGGGTTACTTTATTGTTGATTAAAGCTGTCAGCGCCTCATTGCCGTCGCCACTCTCAGTCACATCTTGAAAGGTTACTGCGTCCCTTCTAGCAACTCCGAGTTCGGAATTTCTGTACATGCCCCACGCTTTTTGCAATACTCCCGGCCAAATACCACCACTGCTAACCCCAGCATAAAGTAGTTTTTCAGCTGTGTTCAGTCTTGGAACAATAATTTGCTTGGGCGCCTTCCCATCGAAGCTAACGGTGTAGCTGCCGTCTTCATTGTCCTGAAGCATTCGTTCAATCAATTGCGGCTTAACTGCAGCAATGGCCGCCACTGATGCTTCCCAATAACAATCTCCCACGCCGTGTTGATTTACAAAATAAGGCTTGATTGAATCGAATGGGGTTGTTTTAGCATACAAGAAGTCCGAACAAAGAATCATCCTATTATCCGTACGAATCATTCCTGCCAATACGTTCTTATGCGCATCCAACTTGTCGGGCTTTTCATCTATCCCCGCCTGCCAAAACTTTGAAAACTCCGATATGTCCTCAGAAGATATCGCCTGGCTATCGAACAACTTTGATCGCCATTTCATTTCTTCTCTGAGTAACTTTTGGCTAGTGCCTTTTAATTGGCTAGCAACTTCTTCAGAAAGTCTGCCATCTAGCACTGACTTATTCAAATCCTCATTGCCTATCTTTCCATTACCATCATAATCAAAACGACTAATGTCCTCTTTTCTAAATAGACTTGCCAGATCCTCAAAATTATCTATTGAAAATGCCAAAAATTGGGCTTCCAATCCAGAGTCTTCTCCGGTAGCAACGGCATTTTTCAGCTCATTCGTGCTTAGCCTGCCATCCTTGTCAGTGTCGAACTTTGAGACTGCCTTCTCAAACAATTGACTCAATTTGGGTACAGTCAGCATTGAGTCTTGATCCCGATCAATGCCGTTGCTGCTATAGAGATGCTTTGCACCGGATTTGCTGGAATACATAACAGCGGCGCCCTGCAAACGATCATCGCAGATCGTCACATCGACATTCTCCACGCGTCCCGTGGCAAAGTCTTCGAGAATAAATTGATCGTTTTGTTTCTTGATTTGCTTTCCATCAGGCAGCTTTATTGATGACACCGTAGGCGGTGCACCATTTCTTGTACCTTTTTCGCATTCAATATTTAGGCTGCTTCCATCTGCATGAGCGATTCTGGATAAGTGCCGGTTTTCAAAAACGACTTCCGATCCGTTTATGTCCACCAATACATGGATATCGCGCCTACCGGCTTCTTTATCTCTCATTGTTGCCTGCCTGCCTATTTCCTTAGGCGACAGGATACGCTTGACAACACCCAAAGTCAAGTTAATTTGGACTGCAAAAAAGGACCCAAAGGCTGCGCCACTACCGATCCAGCCTTATAGTCAGCCCAAAAACAGAAGAGAGCCAGTTATTCACTGGCTCTCTTCATAACTCCTGGCACCGGGCTATTTTTCCAGGCGGTCTCCCACCAAGTATTGTCGCTGCTGACCGTCTTTACCTTCGTGTTCGGGATGGGAACGGGTGTGTTCCGGTCGCTCTGGCACCAAGAAACTTTCAGG
>JAKFVJ010000486.1:2967-5193 GCA_021732245.1 Candidatus Obscuribacterales bacterium
TCCTGGCACCGGGCTATTTTTCCAGGCGGTCTCCCACCAAGTATTGTCGCTGCTGACCGTCTTTACCTTCGTGTTCGGGATGGGAACGGGTGTGTTCCGGTCGCTCTGGCACCAAGAAACTTTCAGGTTTCTGGTTCTGTTTCAAACCAGTACCCTGGAAACTGCACATTGAGATTTCGTTTGTTTTTAAATAAGTTGACCTAATGCTTGTTGGACAAGCCCTCGGGCACATTAGTAACGCTCAGCTACATACCGCCTTGATGCGGCACTTCCACCTGCGTCCTATTAACCAGTGGTCTACTGGAGGCTACCCAGCGTTTACCGTTGGCACGATAACTGGCATACTGGCGGTTCGTCCGTCCTGGTCCTCTCGTACTAGCGCAGCTGGCTCGGAGGAGCCTGCGGAGCGCTAAGTGAATGCGGAGTCGCTTGCGACGCAGCAACCGGCGAAGCCGGTTCCTATCGAAAAAGTTTATCGTTAGACGTGGCACTTGATGGGTACAAAGACTATGACCTATACCGCACCAAATATAATGGGCAAATCCAAATGGTAAAAGAAATTTCTGAGTCCCCCAAATCGGAAGATAGGTGGACTATTGCCATTAACTATGCCAAATCCGAATGCTTGGACAAGTGTTTAGAAGACATTCAGCGGCTTCAGCAGTCTTCCAAAAACCATGCTGGCGTCACATTTGTGGTGCAATATGTAGACGACAATCAGGGGAAACTGTCAAAGCCTAGCGAGAGTGGACATTATACCCATCGATTTTTGATTAATGAAGGGAGGCGGGAAAACGACACCGATTCGCCGTCAGAAAATTTTGAAACTGACGTTACTAATTTGCTTGAGTTTGCTCGCAATCATGCCACACAAAGCAAAATTGGGTTGGTAAACAGTTCCCACGGTGGGGCCATGCGTGGACTATCCGGCGTTGCCGGAGGTGTCGAGGTTGATCAGTTTACAAATTCCATCGCCACTGGAATGGCCGGTACTAAGCTAGACTTTCTTGATCTGGACGCTTGTATTATGGGAGAGTCGTCCGTGTTGGGGAAACTAAAATCAGTTGCTTCCAACATTGTTGCTGCAGAGGACTGTGGAAACATCTTGGCAGACTCCCCCACACAGAATCTCACTAGGCCATTTGAACACCTACTCAATGATCCAGGCATGGATGGATACACATTGGCTGAGCATTTTATCTTGGAGGCGAAAGCTGGGGCAAACAAGAGCGAAGACGGAGAAAGTACGCCGACATTAGCCCACTACGACCTAAGCAAATATGATTCGTTCAATGATTCGCTTAGTGATCTGGGAAGTTACTTAACAAAGCTCGCAGAATTAAATTCCAAGAACAAAGAAGCCTTGAAGATGGTAGTCGATCAAACACCAAGAATGGCAGGAACCTTTCCTACACGCAATAATTATCAAACGCGTGATCTGAAAGATTTTCTTGTCGGAATTGGACAGGCCGCTGAATCACAGGCACTTGCTGATCCATCTGGTTTGTTGCACAAGTTGATCAGCAATGTGAACGAAAATCAGGCAAAGTTAGTTCCTTCATACTATAGTCAAGGCTATAGACGCGAAAATGCATTCCGAAATCACCCAATTGAACCTACCAGACCGGTTTTCAACCGTTCCGCCCTCGGCGGACTAAGCGTACTATTGCCTGGGGAGAGCATTCACGAACTAATTATGCCCGAGACACAGACTTTACTGGCAGATTTAGAGGCGGTTAAACCTGATTGGAGAACTCAAAAAATCAAAATCATCTCTAGCTTAGGTAAAGACGAATCCTCACCAGAATTATCAACTGAAAAAATCAAAGGTCTTAAGGACGCCATATTTCAAGCTCAAAGTCCCGACGAATTAGCATCTATTCTGACGACTGCAAAAAGTGATTTAGGACTTACACAAATGTTGTTAGATCGTACTAAAAATGCACAAGAACTCCGTCAGTACATAGTTAACAGGGAAGGCATAGAACAAACTTGTACTGGTTGGTATCAATTCCTGAACTCCCTATCTGATTGAGCCAAAGTCAAAAAAAATGGCCACAACGGAAAAGAGCCAGTTATTCACTGGCTCTTTTCACAAATCCTGGCACCGGGCTATTTTTCCAGGCGGTCTCCCACCAAGTATTGTCGCTGCTGACCGTCTTTACCTTCGTGTTCGGGATGGGAACGGGTGTGTTCCGGTCGCTCTGGCACCAAGAAACTTTCAGG
>JAKFVJ010000249.1 GCA_021732245.1 Candidatus Obscuribacterales bacterium
CAAGTTGAACTTCAGCCCACAGTATATTCGGGCAGACCAGAATAGGGGTAACTAGATGACTCAAGTTCCTTTCGGCGACATGAAGGCGCACTATCAACAGTTCAAGTCGGACATTGATACTGCAGTCAGCCGCGTGCTTGCAAGCGGGCATTACATCCTTGGACCTGAGCTGGATAAGTTCGAAAAAGATTTCGCTAAATTCGTTGGCGTCAATTACGCTGTCGGTTGCTCATGCGGCACCGAAGCAATTTACTTAGCACTAGCAGCAATGGGTGTTGGACCTGGTGATGAAGTAATCACTGTCGCCCACACTGCAGTACCAACCATCAACGCAATTTCTATGACGGGTGCAACACCTGTATTTGCCGACATCGATCCTGTGACTTATGTGATGGATGTGAATTCAGCTGAATCGAAAATTACTGAGAAGACAAAAGCATTTGTTCCTGTTCACCTCTATGGACAGATGGTAAATATGGAACCCCTGATGAAGCTTTCTCTTAAGCACAGAATTCCTGTGATGGAAGATATTGCGCAAGCAACAGGTTCTTTGTTTAAGGGTGCTATGGCAGGAACAATTGGCGAGTATGGTGCCTTTAGTTTCTACCCAAGCAAAAACCTCGGTGCTTTCGGTGATGGTGGTATGGTCGTCACCAACTCCAAAGAAAATTACGAGCTTTTGCTCAAGCTGAGAAACATGGGACAGTCCCAGCGTTATCACCACGACATTGTGGGCATCAACAGCAGGCTGGATGAAATTCAAGCGGCAATACTCGGTGCACAACTGCCTTATGTAAACCAGTGGAACACACGTCGTCGTGAAATCGCTAAGCGTTATAACGAAGGGCTGAAGGGCTTGGTCACGACGCCGCAGGAAGCTTCTTACGGTGCGCATGTTTATCACTTGTACGTAATTCAAACTGAAAATCGTGATGAAATGCAGAAGTATTTGTCCGACAAAGGCATACAGTGTTTAATTCACTATCCGATACCGGGTCACCTACAGAAGGCTTATACTTTCCTTGGTTACAAGAAGGGTGATTTGCCGGTAACAGAGCACGCAGCCAATCACATATTGAGTCTGCCGATGTATCCCGAATTGACTAATGAACAAGTAGATCACGTAATTGCGGCTATCCGTGATTACTGTAAGGAAAAGAACACCGCTTCGGTGGCAACACCAATGAGCGCACAAGTTGCTGGACGATAATCTCGAACCGACAAACAACAGGTAAACAACGATGGCGATAATGACAAACTCAGGAATTAAGAGCGCGAAAGCGAAAGAAGCAGTGACCCTGCCGCTTGCCTCTCTGTCCTTGATAATTCCTGCCTACAATGACGAGACAACCGTAGGACGTTTGATAACAGACGCCGATGGCATCTTGCACAACATCTGTAGCGATTACGAAATTGTTGTTATCAACGACGGCAGCAAGGACAATACGCTCGATGTATTGAAAGAAACCGCCAAGCGCATACCGCGCATGACGCTAATCAATCACGAAGTCAACCAAGGCTTCGGAGCCACAATTCGCGAGTTGTATTTGACCGGCAGCAAAGAACTTATCTTCTCCTTGCCTGGTGATTACCAATATCATCCAAAAGAACTCTTGAAGATGATTGAAGGCTTGGCTGACGGCGATTTAATTATTGGTCGCCGCGTAAAGCGCAATGATCCATTCAAGCGCCGCATGCAATCCCATGTGTACAACGCCATCATGCGTATACTCTACGGCGCCTGGTTTACCGACGTAAACTCCATCAAGCTTTTCAGAAAGTCGATTCTTGATTCAATCAAGCTCGTCTCGCATACACCATTCGTGGATGCTGAATTGTGCATTCGCACAGAAAAAGCCGGCTTCCGTGTCCGCGAAATAGACATCGAGCACTTGCCACGCGAATCGCAAGGCGCCTCAGGCGGCAAGCTCTCCGTAATCTGGGAAACATTCTCCGATTTGATTACGATGCGTAAGCACTTCTAAAACTATTTTTTCAGAGGAACCAGGTCTTCCTCGTGAATTCGCCTTCCTGTGGGGATGGCGTGTATTGGTATGCGTCCAACTGCCAGGGCATAGGAATCTAGTGTGCCTGGTTTTGGTTCGGTGCGAGATTCTTCTTCTTTTACGCAGTCCGAAGTTATTGGTTTGCCGGCAGGCAGATCAACGGCTGCGACTGCAACAGTAAAATGATCCTTTGAATAGTACTCGAGTTTTTCTTGTGCTGCCTGCTCTCGGTTACTCATTTGCCCCAGGAGAAGACTAGCGCCTAGCACAGCTGCCACGGCGATACCTATGATCAGGATAATGCGCTTGTTTAGACGCATAGGACGAAGAACTCTCTAGTGAGATCCAGCTACCTGCGAAGCGACCATGTTGTTGATTGTCGATAGCGATTCCATGTAGTTGAGGTCTTGTCCGGCTGTATATGGACGAGCAACAACTACTACGGTTTTGCCGCCAGATGGAGCCTTGTAAGCGCAGACCATAGCCATTTCATTGCCGCCGCCCTTGCGTGGGTAACGTCCAACAAACCAATCCATGTTTTTGCCGCCGACAGTTACTTGTCCTTTGGCTACTTGCACGCTTTGCAGATTGTTCACTTTCTGGAAGTTGGCAAACGGTACTTGTTTTGCAACTGTGTCTAAACTCTGCAACGGTGAATTATTGCCCCAGATTGTGAACAACATCTTTTGATTCTGTTCTTGGGAAACCATTCCGAAAGAAGGCATTGGCTCTGTCCGGAATGAGGTGTCTTCAAACGAATAGGCTGTAAGTGGTTGAGACTTTAGTCCGGACTGGGAAATCAATGATTCCATTGATACTTCCGGTACAACACCTTGATCTGTTGAGGCTTCCTGAATTACGCCGTTATCGTGCGAAGCCGGCTTGACACCACCATTTGGATTGGAGGCGACAGCCGGTTGATTGTGATTGCCGTTTGACTTCGGATTAGATACAGCTCCGTAGACGAAGTACAAAACCAATCCGATTATGGCTATGCTCAATGGAAGCATTACGAGTGCGCCTGGGTGTAAGCCGGATTTAGTCTGTGATGACTCACGCAATCTTCTGGCATTTTCCATCTTTTCGGCGGGGTCTTCGCCCAGTGCAGCCTCTTCCATGTCGACGCCGCAACTTCTGCACATTCCCACTTCGACATTGCGTGCATGGCAGTTTGCGCAAATGAAGCGACCTAATGGTTGTGAGGCTTCGGCCACTGCTTTTAGTGTGGCAGCAGCTGCCGCTTTTTCTTGAGCCTCAGCGGCTAGCTCTTCAGCAGTTGGCGGAGCCGGCTCCTTGCGAATATTTTCAATGTCTTGCAGGGCGGCAACCCAGACTGATCTATAGAGCTTTTGCGGCAATGGTGTGTGTCCTGGACTGCCGGAGAAGATACCGGTGTACAGTCCAATGAGATAGTTGTCTTTCAAGACGAGCGCACCATAGCCCCAATGTGGTACAGGCACTGTGTGCAAGAGAACGTTGGTGTCCATTAAACGGCTAGGTCCAAAGAAGTTGCCTTGATTGACGATCGGTCTTCCGGAAAGTGGATCAAGATAGAATGCATTCAACTCATCCCAAACTTCAATATTCATATCGACTGTTGGAACTAACGGGGTGCCTATTTGGCCGCTTCTGACAAACGGTGATTTTCTATAAATATCAATCAAGTGATTGTTGAGCATGTCTTGCAATGCTTGCACGATTGAATATGTATCGACGCCAGTGCGTTGTGTTAGTTTTTCTAGTGATAGATAACCATCCAGCCATGGCCAGAGTCTTTCGGCGACCCAACGCAAGTTTGGATTAACTAGATTTGGATCAAAGGCTCCATTGCCTGCCAGGTAACGAGCTTCCGGACCGCCTAATGCATGAATGATTGGTCTGACTTGTTCTGCTCTCAAAATAGCTTCGCCAATGAGTGCATCGGCACTTTGATCTAAATTGCGCACGTTTGGCCAGACAAAGCTGTGGGTTGTTTGGAAAAGAAATGAACCAGCGGGTTTTTGATAGATAAGTTCAAATACGGCTGCTTCGTTGGTCAGATGCTTGTAAGTGGCCCGTCTTATCTTGCCACCGTGGATATCTAATCGCGCAATAGGAATGTTGCGGCTATCGACGACAGTTAGCAAACCGTCTGTGCCTATTGAAATAGTGCGCTTGATTATGGACGGCATGTCTTCGCCCTTAAATCCGTGCGAGACATCCATGTCGGAGATTGGCAATTGAATTGCCAGTTTCATGTTAAGGTCTGCTGCCAATTGTGGATCGAGGGGACGCAGGCGCGGCTCGACTTCAATAATAGCGATGTCGTTTTCCGGAAGATAAATTGGATCTTGTGGTGAGCCTGTTTGCGAGAGATAACACCAGTGAGCCTCTGTGGTGTTGAATGTCGGATGCAGTGAAATTGATTTGACCGCGTATTGCAAATCCGCATGCGGGAAGTTAACAGCTAATGCCCAGGGAGCCTCTATGTATTTGAATACTGCGCTAGCATTGACCAGCATTCTGTTTGTTGAAATAAGACAGGCAGGACCAAGTGTCTTTTCCGGATTAAGCGTGCGATCGACTACAAAACCTACTGAGTCATAAATGGACTCCCAGGACTTATCGATTTCCATACCTGATTATCTCCCATGTAATAAAAGGCTCCCGAGATACATACCCGGACAGCGTAATTTTCAAAATTGGATCTTACGGAAGTAACATTAAGTTCTTGGCTTGCCAAGGGGCTTTCAGCTCTTCAACAAATGTCTAAGAACGCCAGAATTGCCACCAGTGCTTCTTTTGGGCTTTGGCAGGCTCATCGGAGCCAGTCTCGGGCGTAGCGATAGGGATTTCAACTGTCTTGGTGAAGGCAATTTCTACGTCGGCGTTCTGCTTTTGGCCGCCTTCAGGGGTTATCTCTAAATGGTAGGTGCCGGGCATCAGGTAAAAGCTTGGTGTGTGGTATAGACCTTCCTGACCCTTTTTGTCGTAGACGCGGGTTTCGATAGCGGCGACTGGGTGGTCGGTCAGAAATGGCCCCGGAAATTTAGGCCAGGTCAAGAGATAGAATTGCTACCCCGAAAATGCTGTAATAGCACAAATCAAGAGGAGCAAAATCGAAATGACAAAGAGCCCAAGAAAACACAATGCCGATTTCAAAGCCAAAGTGGCATTGGCAGCCATAAG
>JAKFVJ010000328.1 GCA_021732245.1 Candidatus Obscuribacterales bacterium
AGCCCGTTGTCTGAATGATCGCTCGACTCCCCAGATCCAAAACGATCATCTGAGTCCATTTTAGTCAAACGCTGGTTTGACTTTGAAGTCCGGCGTCAATTCTAGCTTTGCGTCGTATGTGCCACTGCCGTCTTTTTTCTTGAATCCCTTTATCTTTTTTGTCTCACCCTCTTCGATGAGTTCTTCCATCTGGCGATCCGTTAGTTTCTTTCCGAATTGTTCTCGCCAGATCATGAAATTGCAGCCTTCCTGCCAGCGGCTGCAACCGGCGCCTTTCTTCGTTTCGCGCACTAACCCCTTCTTGCATTGCGGGCAGCGCCCAAAGATTTCCGCTTCACTTTGCACTGCGCTTTCAAGTTGCTTGCTTTGATTTAGAACATCCGCCAAGATGCGTTCGGTAAGCTCGATGATGTTCTCTTCGAAGTCACCAGCAGAAGCCTTCCCGTTTTGTACCTCAAATAATTCTTGCTCCCAAAGTGCCGTCAATTTCACGTCTTTTAGATCTGCATGCACATGTTCTATTAAGCCCTTGCCTTTTTCTGTTGGCACAAGCGCCTTTTTCTGGCGCTCTACGTAGCCGGTTTGCAGGAGCTTTTCAATTATCGCGGCACGTGTGGCTGGTGTGCCCAGTCCACTTTGTTTCATGTAGCTGGCAAGATCTTCATCGTCAATTTCTTGTCCTGCGTTCTTCATTGCGGTCAGGAGTGACGCATCATCAAAGGGTTTCGGAGGGGAGGTCTTGCCTTCCTTGAGTTCCTCTTTTAACTTTCTTAGCTGTTGGACTTGTTTCATTGCAGGCAAGCGTTGTGACTCTTCACCTTCGTCTTTGTCTTTTGACTTTGCCTCAAGCACCGTCCAGCCGAGGTCTTCAATCACCACGCCTTTTGCGCGGAAGCTATGTCCCGCTATGTCAAACATGGCGATAGTTTCGTCGCGGACTTCCGCCGGCAGAAAGATGCTCAGGAATCTTGTCAGAACAAGTTCATAGATCTTGCGCTGTTTATCAGGCAAGTCAGCCTGCGCTTCTTTGCCTGTTGGAATGATTGCATGGTGGTCTGTGAGTTTCGTGTCGTCCACGTAAGCCTTGCTCAGTTTCGGTTTTATCAGGGCGACAGTCACCTTGCCTGCTTGCAGTCCCTCTTTATCAAATGCGTCCACTACAACCTTATCTGCCTTGCGCAGCAGGTTGTTCAGCACTTTTGGCAAGTCTTCAACCATGTCGGTCGAGATGTGTCTTGACTCTGTTCGCGGATAGGACAGCAGCTTGTACTCTTCGTAGAGGCTCTGTGCAAGGTCAAGTGTCTGCTGCGCAGTAAAGCCGTAGCGTTTGTTTGCTTCCTTTTGCAAAGTAAGCAAGTCGTACAACCCGGGTGCCTTCGACTTCTTCTCGGCTGTCGTAACGGAGATCACAGTTGCGTTAGCTACAGCTTTTATGACCTGCAATACTTGCTGCGCTTTTGATCGATCGGCAATGCGCGTTTCGTTTTCGTTGCTCAAATAGCGCGCTGTAAAGCCCGGCTCTAGCGTCGCCAGAAGTTCGTAGAACGGTGTTGATCTGAAGTTATCTATTTCCTTTTGGCGTTCGACAAGCAGTGCAAGCGTTGGAGTTTGCACGCGTCCTATTGTGCAAAATTGTTTGCTTGCAACGGTATAGGCGCGTGTGAAATTGAGTCCGACGAGCCAGTCCGCATGCGCTCTTGCAGCGGCTGCGCGGGCCAGGTTGTTGAACTCACTTCCTGGGCGAAGTTTTGCAAATCCATCTTTTATTGCATCTGCAGTTAACGAGCTTATCCAAAGACGTGCAACTGGTTTCTTGCAGCCGCTCATTCTATAGATGAGCCTGAAGATGTGCTCCCCCTCTCGTCCGGCGTCTGTTGCACAGATTATCTTGTCGGTGTCGCTATCAAGAAAGAGTTTTTTGATCACGCCGAATTGCTGCTTGGCTCCATCTGTGACGCAATACTTCCATTGCTCAGGGATCATCGGCAGCACATCGAGCCGCCAGGGCTTGCCCCAGTCAGCATCCATCTCTTCGGGGTCCGCGATGCGCACAAGGTGTCCGAAGGCATAGGTGACTGCATAGCCGTTCCCCTCGAAGTAGCCATCCTTCTTGGTCTTTGCGCCAAGCACTGCAGCGATATCTTTTGCGACCGAGGGCTTCTCGGCAATAACAACCTGCATCTGGTCAGCCCCTTGGCTATCCGTCAAATTCATCTACAGTGTAAACTGATTTAATGCAAAAGGACTATGATGCTTACTACCAAATCCTCCGTCTGCCGGAAGGTTCCGGGCTTGCAGATGTCGAGTCTGCCTGGAAGCATTGGGCGCCTTTGATCCATCCTGACAATTATGTAGCAGGTCCCCTTCGTGACCGCGCTCAAAACGAGCTGGCGCAGCTCAATAATGCACGTGACGAGTTGCGCAATTGGTGGTCGTCCAACAGTCAGCCGCCGCCGACAAAGAGGATCTATGCCGCGCCTGCAACTCAGGCTGCTCCGCAGCCGGGTCCTGCCAAAGAGAAGACCTGGCAAGAGAAGGCTTACGATGAGTGGAAGGAGAAACAGCAGGCATCCGCTGGGCAAAGCCAGGAGAGAAACTGGCGCGGATATGCTCCGCCACCTAATAGGGACGCGACGCCGCCCAAGCCAAAAGTACCTTCTAAGCCGTTTGGACCGAAGCCCATCTTGAAAGAATGGAACCATCACTGTTATGACCTGATGAATTCAAGTCGCGATGATGCGGCCGTTCCATCCATGATCCTTTGGGCTTGCGCGTTTATTGGACCGGGGCTTGTGGCGCCGTTTATCTTAGGTTCTGTGATTCAGTTTTTCTTTGCTGAATTTCCTGGTTGGATCGCTCTTCTGATTGTTGCTCCCTTTGCAATAAACTTCTGGCGCAACATGTTTGCTGACAGAGACATCTATGCAATTGAGGTAAACCCTTATATTCAGCCCTGTTCAGCTCCGGCACTTGACGCCATGGAGAAGGTCACAAGGCTCATTGATGGAAAATTTTTTGAAGGACAGAAGTGGGACCTTGCAACATCTGACTTAGATCCGGATGACGACATACTGGCTAAAGACTGGACGGTAAGCTTCAAATCAGGCGAGAAGGCACTTAAGCTGAAGCTCAATGTGCGCATACGTCAATCCGATCAGCCGTTCTTATCGATGGTCTCTTATTGGTTTGATATTGATGCGCCACCAGGTCTGCGCATTCCTGTGGCAAAGGTCGTGAAAAGCACTGATGAGGCTCTCTGGCGAGGACTTAAAGCGTGAGAACACTTGAAGAAGAAACTCTCTACTATGCAATTGCTTGCTTCATTGTCTTCGGTCTTCCTGTCATCGGATTTATTTCCTGGCTCAAATGGGACGACAAAAAACGCGCCAAGCAGCAGCTTGAGAAGAGCGATGAAGAGTACCGCCAGAAGTATGGCGAGCTTGCCTATCAGGAGATGCTCAAAGAGCGGGCGCGCAACAAGAGCATGGTCTTTAGTTCAGTAACCAACTCTGTTAGTTCCGGTGTATGGTACAGCAGGGTCTCTGTGGACAAGCTTCCGCAGCTCATTGAGCTTAATCATGCTGAGGCACTCATTGGCACGCCACCACATCGCCTGCTGGAGCTTTCGCAAACGGACAGCAATCAAATGACCTTAACTGGTGAATGGCCCTATCCGAAAAATGCCGAGATTACAACTGTCGCGAAGCTTCAGTTGGATTTTGCGTCCCAAGCGGATGGGCGCACTGGTGTTCGCTACAACTACACGATCTCTCCGCAAGACGATCCTTTTGCGGCGCAGCTCATGAAAATTACTAACTTCTGGCTCCAGAACCTCATCGAGAAGGCGACCTGATTTATGGAAATAATAGGCATTGCAATAGCTCAGTTGCTCTTTCTTGGTGGCACGGTCGCCTTTATTGTTTGGATCACAACAAAGCTTGGAAACAAAGACAAAAGACCCGGTGTTGAGCAGGAGCCCGAGCTACTCAAAGGCATCAAGGGCATCTTTGAGAAGCTGCCGGGGCTCAGTGCAGAGGACCGCGAGATTGGCGAGAACAAAGGCACCTTCTATACGACGGCGCCTTTTGAAAACGTCTGGGAGAGGTTTGTCGATATCTTCACTCGCCACCCTATATTCCACGACCTAAAATACAACTGGAAGGATATTAAGGCGGACCTTGCATACAAGCGATTCATCATGAACGCTAGTTGGAAGGAGCAATACACGCTGGTGGCACCGCCAGGCGCGTTTGACTCAAAAGTAGAAAACGTCATCAGCATAACTTGCACCTTGAATTTTGAAGAGCTTGAAGCCGGTGGCACAGCCATCCACTTCAGTTACGACATCAACAGATTTGATATCAGTGCAGAAAAACTAAAGCGCGAAACTAACAAGCGGCTACGTGCAATTTGTCTGCAGATGACACAAGATCCCTCGCGCGGAATTCCCTTCTAGGCTAGTTCTTGCCTTACGGGCATCTAGTTCACCTGGGCTTTTTTCATTCTCTAAGTATAAGGGGTTTGCGCCACCGCGTGGCAAGCACCATCGAGTTGCTGCGGCATAAACGGCTGCCTCCCCGCTCGCGGGTCCCCTCCATTTAATCCTCGCAACTCTACTTCTGCTGTCTTATTGACCTTGTGCTTGCCACGCAGAGCCAACCCCTTACCCAGGTCTTCGTATCTCTTCTACGGAGGCCCGCTATGCGACAGCATCATGGCTTTGGTCTTGAACTCACAAAAAATAGTAAAACAGGCTGGGCGTTCAGTCTCTCACGCAACGACTCTTGCATCAACGCAACGCAAATATGTAAGAAGCTCTGCTACGGCAACGGCATCAGGTATCGCTCTGACGCGCAGCGCCAAAAGCGTAAGCGCAACTTTAGGACAGTAGAGTTTCTGCTTGACTCAGGTGGTCCAGAGTTGCTCGCTGAAAATCTCATTGCTTTAATAGACCAGGCGCGCCCAGCCGACTGGCTGGCAGCAAAGATTTGCGGCGAGCCGACAAGCTTGCCCTGGTCGGTTCGCGTGCACGATGTTGGCGACTATCCCGAGTTCAGGACTATCCCGTGTTGAAAAATTAGTGAGCACAAAATGGTGATGGTGAGCCGAACCGACTCACCACCTTGGTTGCAACACGCGGCATAGTTTTCGAATTGATCAGAGGCTG
>JAKFVJ010000466.1 GCA_021732245.1 Candidatus Obscuribacterales bacterium
CTTTGCTGTCATCGTAATGCCGGTGCGCTCTGCCTTGTGCCCGATACCCGGCATGGAGACATCGTTTATGTTTATCGACTATCCGCAAGAAATTTCCATGGTCTCCGCAATCTGCAAAGAGATCGGAGTCCCTGTATGCAACATTCAACAAGAAGCGAAGAAGCTAGACTCCGAATCGCAAGCCAGCCTCTTCTACTCCGTCCACTTCACCCCGAAGGGACACGAGTACATGGCACAGCAACTCAAGCCTTTCCTTCAGGGACAAGTTAAGTGATTAAGCCTAGGTCCTAATGCTTTGTCATTCTGAGGCTTTAGCCGAAGAATCTGCCGCAAGGCGCCGGCGTTCTTCGATCATCACTGGTATTGTCGATTAGTTTCGGTAGATTCTTCACTACGTTCAGAATGACAAAGCTAATAAATCCGCCAGTCAGCGTCTTTCGGAATTTCCAGTGGTGGCAAGATAGCGAAGTTCGCCCCACGAATCGCCCCGTCTTTCCCTAGCGCTTCCTTCCGCTTCAAAAAGAGCTGGTCTGGTGTAAAAGGTGACGCAAGCACGCTGACTTTTAGATCCTTCCATCTCAACACATCATCTGGAATAATGTCGGCAAACGAAGCCGATCGCCATTCAGGATAAGTCGTTATCGAAGCCGGCTGCCAGAGCGAATTCCAGTGACCTGGCTTGTTGCCGTCCATGCCGGTAAAATCAACTGAAATATACGCATTGCCTGGATTTTCAAAGCCCTTTAAATCGCAATACATATAAAACAGTGCGCCGCTAGGCAAATTAGACGGCAGAGAAATCGGCGCTGGAGTCAAGATCATCGTGGTGAGATCTTTGCCAACTAACGCGTGTGGCTTGTCGTCAGGTACCAATTCAAATGCAGGTGTGTCGACTTGACTGTTGCCTGCTGAAGCCGGAGTCTTAGCAAATGGCACCACAATGCGAATACGGTACTGCGCGCCGCGTTGTGCAATGCCGTTAATTTTCCCCTTGAATCCAATCGGCTCATACACTCGTGAATCCAAATGATCGTAGGTAGCAAATCCCTTCGGCCAGGAAATTCTCGTAAACGATGGCTGCCGCATCGTGCCGTTAATTTTAGATACGTAGTCGCCATAGAAAGAAAGATTGTCATTGAGCTGATCGACACCAGGTGACAGGCTAACAATGTTTGTGCCACCGAAATGCAATGAAGAGGTTGGCACAGGAAATGCCCACCACTGTCTAAATGTTTTGAGGTCTTTACCCATTCCCTGCCCTTGAATGGAAAGCACCTGCAGAGCAATAGGACTAACACCTCGTACAATTGCCCAAGGCAAGGGCGGATGCAACTGTTGTTCACCGTTGAGATTAAGCAGTACTGGCGGCAACGAAGCCGTCGAAGTTAGGTCAACCAAAATGTAAGATGTCGGTGAAGGTATTTCACCGTTCAAACCAGGCAATTCAATCGTCTGCATCGCCGATTCCGATCTGTTTTTGAGTGAGCGTGACCATTCGCGCCAGCTGGGATCAGCTACCACGCAAGCAAGAACAACAAATGCGGAGCCTACACTAATCACGCCTAACGCGAGGTTAGAAATTCTGCGTGCGCCTGCATCTTCAAAAGCGCGATCAAGCCAGCGTTTGGCAAACAAGACCAGAATGATAAACAAGCAAATCCAAATCACTGCCTGTATCCAGGGCAGAAGCGACATTTGCTCTATGGTCAGCAATCCGGCAAAAAGTGGTTTAAGAACATATGCCCTAGCCAAAATAGAAAAGAGAAATACCGCGTAAGCGACTGTCATTAACGACGGCAACATCAATCTATTGGCGCGGGCGTGCGACATGGCGTAACTAGCGAAGACAATCACAAGAGGCATCGCTGTAATGTTGTAGCGCGAGATGGGTTCAAAGGCGCAATACAAATAATGCAAGCCAATAATGCCGCCCATCACAAAGGCACAATTCCATTGATGACTAAATCTCTTCCGTCCAATGAGAACCAGCAATGTTCCCAGTCCGCCAAGCAGCAACAAAAGATCATGCCAAATGGTTTGTAATTCTAGCGAGATACCAAAAAGACTGTACTGGTATTCGTTCCAAACACCGACCCAAAGCCGTGCAAGTTTTTTCAACTCCAGTGCAATAAATTTTAGTGGCTTGTGCGAAGCTTGCTGAAGAATGGCTTCTGTCGCCTTCTTTGTGTCGCTAGGAATAAGCTCCGTTTCCGGCCACGCGCGCCAGCCGTCGGTCGCAAGTTGATTGCCTAAATACAAGTTATACGATGGAGCACGACTGACAAATATAGAAAAATTGCCCGTGACTGCATGGGTAAACCATAACCAAGGTCCAAGAAAGATACTGAGTCCAACAAATAGTGGAACCAATTGCTTCACTTGCACGCGACGCTTCTCAATTAGTGCAAGCTCAAGAAAATAAGCCCCAAACATTGGCGGGATGAGAACAAAAATTGGTTTAGCCAGCATCGTTAGCGCTGCCAACATACCGACCAAAAACCACGAAAAAATTGACCGCTTCTTCTCTGTGGAATCATCAAAGCAAGCATTCAAGAAAAAGAGCAAAATGAAATACGCATACGGCTCGCTATAGCAATGTTGAGTGTTGATGATTGCTGGTGGATAAAGCGCAAAAATAATTCCAGCAATTAGTCCGGTGCGTTTATCAAAAGCAATTCGACTCAACCTATATATAAGTAGGCAAGAAACACTGTCGATTATTGAGTTGAATAGCGAAAGCGGTAAACAAAGCGAATCAAATATAGGAGCCTGCGTGTTAATTCTCATCACCCATTCGACCAATGCCAAATGCGTGGGATAAACAGGACCATCTATCAAGAGTCTGTCAGCCAGCGACAATGACATCATCGTATTGAGCCCGGTCAAAGCCGGGTTGTGCTGAGCTACTAAAGTCGAGATGAGTTCCGGAAAAGAATGACTTTGCTGAATTAGCGCTAAGAGACTATTGCCAGTATTTAGAAAGTAAAAAGCATCTCCGAAATGGCAGACTCTGTGCTCCAAAAGCAGGTTGTAGGCAACTCTTGCGATTAAAGCAATTACAACAACCATGACTGGTTGCCACAAATCATTAACTACTCTTCTTGACACTCGAATCACTGGTTGATAGGATTGCCTACTTGTTGCTATGCGCTCGTAGCTCAGTGGTAGAGCACTCGGCTTTTAACCGATTGGTCGTGCGTTCGACTCGCACCGGGCGCAAATTTTTATTACCAGGGAAAGTTAAACCGAAAAAACATTGGCGCCGATCTGGATGTCAAACCCTCGGTAAAGTCTAAAACCCCAATCTGCACTCCCCTGTCGTCCAGAGATGACGGATACAAGTAAAGGGAAGCGCTGAATTTTGCTACCTGCCCATGGTTGGTCGCACCCTTGTCGAGTGAAAAGACAGCTTCCAATCCACGTGGCGACTTGAGCGGGTTGTCCAGCTCAAAATACTTTTCCTGCAGAGGTTCATCGCTGTATGGCGGCGGCTCTTCGAAGTCAATTGGATCGCTGTGCGAAGTCCATTGCCACAAGACCAAATCCGAGCCTGCTTTCTTCAACGTGACATTCAGGCGTGGAAACCAATGATCTTCACAATCAGAGTCTCTAAAAACGCTCAGGCGACCTTTCGTCAAAAGCGGTCGGTCGATTAGTAATTGTCTTCCTTGCGCGTCAATTTCATCCATTGCTCTTCCTCCGGAATCTTAAGCATAGCACTGCCGTCTAAGGATGTAATACGAGGTAGAATCACGGCTTAAGGTAGGGACATGCAATTTATTCGGTCAGTCAAATTTTTAGGCGTGTGGCTTCTTTCAGCCGCTCTTGTCTTGCCATGCGCTGTTCATGCTCAGCACTTGATTGCACCGGAAGCTGCCGAGCCTGAAGCCGAAATTGAGGAAGTGCACAACGTAGACCGCCTGCACGTTCTTTCTTCTGTCACCTGGTGGTCACTGGATAACAGAGGCTATCATCCAGCCGTTCTTGTCAAGATTCAAAACATCAGTGGTCATGATTTGACCGGCAAGCAAATGCAGTTTCAAGCCAGATTTATTGATACACGAACGGGAGCAACAACAGTCGGTAAGTCCGAATCCAGACATGCATTCCCCAAAAATAAGTTAATTTACATCTTGCTTAAGGGCAAAGACGCTTATGACCTTTCTAACAATATTGATGAGTGGCCGCCCTTCGAATGCAAGCTGATGTGCCGTGTTGGCGATGTTGGACAGGAAGGCACGCAGACTTTGCTGGTTTCCAAAGTAGAACTTGTTGCAATGACAGATGACGACGCTTTATATAAGATCAACCGCATGGCTGATTTGCCGCCTGTCGAACCACCGGCGCCGGTGAAAGAAGAAGTGCCTGTTGTGAAAAGACATGTGCTGCCAAAACCACCGGTAAAATCGGCCACGTCAAAAGCGAAAGCGAAAAAGAAAACGCCAGTTAGGTAAATGCAATGCCAGTATTAGCACCCACACGGGAGAGTTTGGCGGAAAAGCCAATGGATTCACACAAACGAGATCAACAACTTTCTGTAGTGGATGCCCTTCCTCTGAGTCTTGTTCTCTGGCTAGCCCGTCCATATCTTGCCGGTCAAACATCAGCCCAGGCAATTGATTTGGCACATGAGATTTATTCGCGACATAAATTTGCTTCGACAATTGATATTCTCGGTGAAGAATCGCGCAGAGAAGAAGACTGTGAACATGCAGTAGCTGCTTATCGTCAATTGATTGATGGGGTTGCCGCCAAACCAATTAATGTCTCTGGTCATTTTTCGAACAATGCCCAGATGACCATTTCCATCAAGCCGTCGATGTTTACGGTAGTGGAAGAAGCTGGTGGAGAGCTGGAAAGCAAACATCTCGATCGCGCATACGAGAGAATTGAGGCGCTTGTAGCTTATGCCAAATCCAAACAGATTAATATGACTCTTGAAGCCGAAGATCATCGTTGGACTGATTTCCACTTAGACACATACGTCTCTCTGATTGATAAGGGCTACACAAATCTAGGTACCGTGCTGCAGTCGCGCTTGTTCCGCACAAGAGAAGACGTTAGACGCTTTGATGAGCGTATGCGCGTGCGCATGGTTATAGGCATCTATCAGGAACCGGCGGAAATTGCTCATACCCAGAAGC
>JAKFVJ010000187.1 GCA_021732245.1 Candidatus Obscuribacterales bacterium
TAAATGCTTCTTTGGATGATCTAAACCACTTGCCGCGCAACTGGAAGTACAGTGGAATGAGTTGGGTTTGGAGTTGTGCCACATAAAAGTGTGCCAGTGTCCGATCCTGCTGCTCAAGTGCCAACCTTATTCGGCGTAGCATTCGACGGCTCCAAACTTGTAGACGAACTCGTTCCTCTGATGAAATTGGCGGAGGAGGAAGCAGTTCATTAAGCTCAGACAGGAATGGAGTCAACTTGCCTGATTTATCGAACAACAATTCTCCACCAGCCAGGTGATTCCAACTAGTTCGTGGAGAGTCCAGAACCTTGTCTTGAGGCTCTACATAAATGTCCAATGCTATGGCGGTACTGTCATCCCAAATACCAGTGCTATTGCCTTCAGCAATAGTGACTAAGGCATCCAAGTCACTCGCTTCGGATTGGGTGCCTTTTGCGCGGGACCCGTAAATAATGATGCCGACTACTTCTTCAGCAAGAAACTTGTTCAGAAAACCAACCAGATCCAACACGTTTTCTGGTTGTCTGATCACAGCCAAAAAGAGATCCGTCAGTTGATGAATATGTGATTTTTCGGTTGTATCCATGATTATATTCCTAGTCCGACTCAATCTTTTGAATTAAGAATCTAACTATCTACCCCAGCAGCAAGAACGTGTTGCACTAATGTATACATTACGACATATCAATCTGATGAATTCGGTATGTTACTGATCTAAAACAAGATCCAAAGATTTTTCTATTTTACAGGGGCAGCACCACCGCCCGTCAAGCAAGTACAGGCTTGACTGGCAGAGCCGCCCCTGTGTCCTCTGCGTTGTTTCTTTCAACACGTAGGAGGACAACTATGCTCGTTTCCAGAACATTCAATCTAATATTCAAGCAAGTCCATTTTCTTGCTTCGGAATTCGCTTCCTCATCTCATGATGCTGAAGACATTGCTCAAACAACACTTTTGAATTTCTGCCGTCACAAAAAGGCAATGGCTGCTGCAATGCGATGCCGGGCATATTTGAGGACGGCAGTAAGAAATACCGCTTATGACTTTTATAGCCGGCAAAATAATTACAATCAATTGGTCAATCCGCAGTATTCATTTGATCCAGTAACTTCGTGCGTACAGGTACGAGAGACAACAGTTCATTACCCATCGCAACGAAATGACTATGCTGTCATGCGCGAAGAGATAGGTGCTGCTATTAAGGCCCTGAACAAACTAGATCCGATTTATCGAGAAATCTTATTGCTTGTGGCTCAAGGTTTCAGGTACAAGGAGATAGCCGAACGCTTAGATATACCATTAGGAACCGCCAGAAGTCGTATTCACAATGCTCGTCGGCAACTGACCAAATTAATTGACTAGTTTCCATTTAGGGTAGGTTCTGTCTGGAACTTGCCTTTTACTAGATCCCGTTTCTTTCAGTGACTTCTCACTTGCACTATTAGGAGCCATCATGTAGCAAACTTTGCCCAGCTTCATCTAAGACATTGCTGTGGACTGGAATTGTTCACCACGTTATCACGGGACACTAACCAATCAGCATCTGTTCGTGGGTTGTTTGCCAATTGCCTCTGTGCGAGATTGCATTTTAAATCTCTCCGGGTTAGTCCTATTACGCCCAAGCTACCACAGATACCAACTTATCTTTCTAGGGGCAAGATGTATGCCTCCGGCACCCCTAGAAAGAGTTGATATCGGTGGTTCCTTAACCGCGTAAGGACTACCCTCTAAGGAGATTTCAAATGAACAACGTCACTTTATCCGGTCATGTAGGTAAAACACCCCAGATTACAGATTTTGACTCTGGCTCAAAAGTCTGCCGATTTTCACTCGCGGTGAAAAATCATTACAGACCAACAGAGCCACCAATGTGGATCAATATTGAAGCATGGGGCGCACTTGCTGAACTTGTGGTTTCCATAATCACTGCCGGACGAGAAGTCATCGTCCAAGGCGATTTGGCAATTGAAGAGTACGAGTCGAAAAAAGATGGAAAAATCCATACGAAACCAGTTGTGAAACTGAATAAGTTTGATGTTTGTGGTGCAAGACCGAAGTCTGCTGAAAACTCAACCAATCGACAAAGGAGAAAACCATCTAAAACGGCTGCCGCCTAAAATAAGGTTGAGGCAGGATTTCAATCCTGCCTCAACCTACTTACTAATTCTCTATCTGACCTAGCTTTCCTCATTATTTCCCTGCATTCTATGACTGGTGCGGGTTCTTCTGCTATTCTTATACTATATAGTTTGGCTTTATAACATATAGTTGCTTTTTGATCTTCACAGCCATTTGTTGTTGAGCTCCGTTTGACTTTGGCAACTTTTCTGGCTTGCACCTGAACTTTTGTCAAAAGTGTATCAGTTGATTAGGACTGAATGTTCGGCAAAGATTCTAGTGTCAATTGGGTAGAGTCGTTGCCTCCATTAATCATTTAGAAGAAGTATTCAACATCTATTGTCCTTGTGATTGCCTCAATTCTTCCTTTCTTAAATCCCGACCGTTTATCTAGAGATGATGGCAGGGTGCTGCCCAACAACCCAGCCTTCGGCTGGGATACATATAGGCGCTTGCGCGCAAGGTCCGCGCTGAATGCGCGGTGTAAGAACTCGGTGACTTCAGGCGCAAAGCGAGCGTGCATGCTGCACCCTCGCTTTGCTATTGCGGGGCGGGTCTTTTTATTTTACCTACGCGCAGGCGCATCAAGCACCGCTGCGGCATAAACGGTGCCCCCCGCAAGCGGGTCCCCCCATTTAATCCTCGCTGACCCTGCGGGTCTGCTTGACGCAAACTAGCGCTCCGGTGGAGAGAGGTTGACGCCGCCAAGGCGCACTAAACCATGAGGTATAGACTATGCAAATTACACGCACTTCAATGATAAGCGGTATCGAGCGGACGCTTGAAATGGCGGTGACTGAGGAACAATTGCATCGCTGGCAAGCAGGCGAACTAATCCAAAAGGTCATGCCCGATCTGGATCCGGCGGACCGTGAATTCATCATGACCGGCATCGTCGATAGTGAATGGAACGACTTTGCTGATCCAGTAGAACCGGACTTTGACTATGACCTCTATGATTATGTAGAGGATCGTCCAGGGCTCTTCGGGGTCTATATCGGTTGTTAGTTTAAAGCGGTCAGGTCTTAGGACTTGGCCGCTTTTTTTATTGCCCTTTCGATGTGCTGCAAGGACATTGAAGCTCATCGCATTCACTAAGGATCGTAGGCTCGCCTTTTGTCTTAAGTTTACTTACGCACAAACACATCAAGCACCGCTCCGGCATAAACGGCGACTCCCCGCAAGCGGGTCCCCTCCATTTATTCCTCACTGCCACCTCCGGTGGCTGCTTGACGTAAACCGTGCTCCAGTAGTGTGACGCCAAAGACACGCTCATTCTGGAGGTAGTACTTATGGAACTGCTAATGATAATTCCATGTGTTGCATTAGGTTTAGCGCTACCGCGAATCATTAAACACATTTGTGGAGCACTGAATTACACGGACCAAATACAACAGAGGTTTGATACGAAACTTGAAAACATTAAAACGATTATTCAAACACCCTGGGGTATTGCTCAACGCTTCCGGGCGATTGCACCCGGGATCACATATTATTCAACTCACTGTCACGGGGGCTACTATTTGAGTCCGGAGTTCAATGCCAAAATTTCGACTGATATTAAGGAATCCACTTGGCTCCAACTCGGGTTCTATGGCTGGTATGAAGAAGACGATGATAGTGCAATAGTCAAACAGACCTTTCCCGAATATTTCAAAGCAAGGAGATTTATACAACAAACAGTCTGCTAGTCAACTGTGAAAAAATGGGCTAAGCGCATCCATGCCTTAGCCCGTTTTTTTTTCTTCGCCTTGCGAAGCAGTTGTTAGTGTCATGGGTCCGGTCGCAGGAGTTGCGTGGCACGATGTGTGCCTTCGGCACACGCCACGCAATGGCGCTGGGGGAATGCCCGCAGCGCTTCATAAGGTTTACCATCATGCTGCGGGCAACGAGTCGCCTTTGGCGCCGCGTTACCCTCCGCAGGAGGTAATGCGCAAGGTGAAGGGGATTGCCTAAGTATGTAAAAATGGCTCTGTTGAGCCATTTTTACCATGCCTGCTCTATCAACTCATTTTCTTCGTCATACCTACGCGGTCAAAAATGGCTTCACTAAGCCATTTTTGACCTGCCTTCGTAATCGAACTAGTTCAACTCTATTTCTCTCTATAGACTTGCTATTTCGACCTCGTGGAACTACTTTATGTGAGATTAATTTCCGAACGAATGGCTTGTTGACAACCGCCGAAATGACAAATGGACAGCATGGGCAAGCCTTGCAGGGCGTTCCAGGCTCAGAGGGTATAGGTTGAAAAGTTACTCCGATTCTTGTGAAAAGTCGTTTTTCTACCGTTATACTTTTCGGTATCGGAGAATTCGGACATAAGTAAGAAGGATTGGCCACCTGTGATAAATGTCGGATATCAATTAGGTCTCCCCGGAATTGATATGATTCAGGATATGCAATTGACCAATCAATTCGCTGACTATTTAAAGAAGTGGAATGCGGGACTACTGGCAAAGACAGTATTGCAGCGTCAACTCCCGCACTTAGGTTCAGACTACGAACACTTGTTTTTTAAGGGCAACCTAGATCTCCTGAAGTTAAATGTGGTTTCCGTGGTCGGTACAAGGAACCCATCGGAAGAAGGAATTTTGCGGGCCAAAAAGGTCAGTTCTGTTTTGTGCGAGTTGGACATTCCTGTTATGTCCGGTTTGGCCAAAGGCATCGACACCGTTGCCCACAAAGCCGCCTTGTCCGCAGGTGGGGCAACAATTGCGGTTTTGGGAACACCAATACACAAGATTTATCCGGCTGAAAACAAAGCTTTGGCCGCCGAGATTGCCGACAAAGGGCTACTTGTAAGTACAAGTACACCGGAGGAAGAACATGGCAAGTTTCTCTTTCCCAGAAGAAATCGATTGATGGCCAAACTGTCTGTGGCAACAATTGTCATAGATGCTGGACCGACCTCTGGGGTGATCCACCAAGCATCGGAATGCTTAAAACAAGGCAGAAAATTGATTTTTCTGAAGTCGCTTGCCACTAACCAATCATTGTCCTGGGTGCCCGGCTTTATTAATAAT
>JAKFVJ010000186.1 GCA_021732245.1 Candidatus Obscuribacterales bacterium
AGGCACCATTGCTTCTATCTCTGCCATCAATTTATCGCTGGACGGTGGCTCAAATGTAACCATTACGAATAAATTGGATAATACTGGCGTTCACTTAACTTTTGGCCACAGCAATGCCACTTCCAATGTCACAAGTATTGGAAATGTTTTCTTAGCCGGATCTGCTGGTTCCGGAGGCGATTTCACATTGACGGCCAAACCTGATGCACTAGGCAATGCCAACATTGGCGCTGATCCGGGAGTGTTTTTCTACATGCCTAAAACCAATATTACACTTATAACAACCGGGGCTCTGTCTACTATCCATACAAATGAGCTGGCTACATCGAGTGGCACTGGCGGCGGCAATTTGCGATTGGTTACTCAAGGCGGGGACATTACCACTGGAGATATCTTCACTGATAACTTGCAACAGATCTTTAGTGGTTCAGGAACACCTCCCAATCATGCGGGCAATGTAGAAATTACAACTGGTACTGCAAGCATCAATGGTGGCAATATTATTGTGGGTAATATTAAAGCGAGTTCTTATACTTTCGATTCTAATCTCGCTTCGTTCATTCCAAATGGATCTAATGGAAAGGGCGGAGACGTAATGCTGACGTCTCAGGGTGCCACATCATCCGGTTATATACAGACTGGAACAATCAGAACAGAAGGAGATAAAGGTGGTGGCAGGATAGACGTCGTCAGCGAGTTTTCCTCTGTAACAACTGATGCGATTACATCATTCAATGGAGCACGGCTGATCGGCTTTGCTGGTGTCATGCCTGGAGTAAATGGGGGGGGACGTCAATTTAACGGCCGGTACAAGTATTACAGTCAACGGTGTAATTGACAGTCACGCATCGCACTTTGTGCCTGGTGGAAGCCCAGTCGTGCCGAGAACAAATGGCGTTGGTGGCAATGTGCATCTTGTAGCTGATGGTTCAAACGTCGCGACAGGCTCTATTTTGGTCACTGGTGACATTGTTACTATTGGTGATCTTGGATCGGGCAATGTTGTAATAGAAAGTAGTGGTGGCAATATCAACCTGCAAAACATTCACGCTGAAAATTTCCATAGGATCTTTAATGGTGTAGTACATGTCGTAGGTTCTGTGACAATTGCAACGGGAACTTCTTTTGTTGACGGTGGTAGCATCGTTGTCGGCAGCATAAATACAAGTTCACGTCCGCTTATTTTTAACGTGGGTGACGCCGGCGGAGATGTAACTTTGTCTTCAAAGGGCAACGATCCGGCTCTAGGATCAATAATAATAAACGGCGATATTGATACCATTGGTGTCAACGTCAATGGTGAAGTTCAAATAACGACAAGGGCTGGTAATGTTGTGCACGCCGCCGGTCAGATAAAGGCAGGCTTGTTAAGTTTTGACAGCAACACCGGCAACTTTGGTTCTCGACCGGGCTTGGGTTGTCGGGCCATTACGACTGCGATATCAAGCCTTGAGTTCAGCACTGTGGGCGATGTCTATATTGACCAAACTGGTGATTTGATTATTGAGTCATCTTCAGCCAGTAGCTTTCCGTTTAATTCAAGAGTGGAAATTTCTGCCAGTGGATCGATTTTTTTAGATGGCTTCATTGGTTTTGCGCAATTCTTAACCTTAGTATCTGGGGCGGATATCTTAAATACCCCCGCAATGTCCGGTCAGTTTGCTTTAGCGGCAGACTACATAACTCTTCAGGCAGCCGGAACAATCGGCACGGTCAACGATCCTCTGAGAATCCGTACGTTTTTGGGTTATACCGCCACCAGTCCTAACTTCATCGATGAACAATTTTATTCTCCACTTCCTGGACCACCGCCGCCTCCTCCTCCTCCATTGCTAGGGCAGTCGCCGGAGACGTTATTGGATATTTTCGAGTCCAGTCTTTTTGCCAACGATATCAACGATGTGGAGACATTGGGCGAAACAGGAGCGAGTCTAGAGCACCAGTTAGTGGCGAATTCCAACGTGAATTACCTTCAAGGTGGTGAACAAGTCGCACTTGATGTACAAATGGGTTCGAGCAACGGACTCGCCAATACGATTAATTCCGCAAATTTCATAGGGGATACTGGTCATGACTTGCCGGGCAATCAACCTACGACAGACAATCAAGCCCTTGGGCAAAGTTTTTCTTACTGCGATGCTGCTGAATTTAATTCAAATTCAGTAGGACAAATGCAGTCTCACGGCGCGTCCATTGGTTCATCGACAGTAGGCAATCTATGTGTGTTGCAACAAGGTAATTTTGTGTTTCAGCCGCACTCAGATATTACCGTGCAGGTGCAAGAAGGCAGTGTTGAAATTCCAACCGGCGCAACGGTCTTAGTAATGGAGACGGGACACGACGTAGCTGTGTTTGACATCAGTGACGGACCAAAAGGACGGGTTCGTGTGAAGTCGGGCAACAAGATAATTACCATGTCGCCAGGAAAGCAAGTCGTATTAACAAGACAATTAGATGCAGACTTCGACAAGATAAATCCATCGAAACTTATAGGGTACAAAAACCCGAAAGGACAATTAGTAGCAGATGACATTCGTGCATATTCAGCCGACTTCTCATTGCCGTCTGTGATGATGAGCGTCGCCCCAATGAAGCGCATGCTCACATCGGACAGCCCAGCCGACAGAAAACTTGTCCAACGCATGATCAAAAATGCCGTCGTCTTGTCTATGCTGCCATCCAAATCAGGACCATTTAAAACTTCCGGAAATAGTCATCCATAGACAGTTGTCAAAAGATTGTCACGAAACGATAGAACTTCTCTGTTTGACCAGATTACAAGCGTTATTGCGCGCTAAAATTTGTCTATGGCAATCGAGCGTAATTCTTCTCGCATAGCAATTATGGGAGCGGGCAGTTGGGGATCCACTCTCGCTTGGCTGTTTTCCAATCACGGTCGTGAAGTTTCCGTTTGGGTCAGGGAAACAGAAAGAGTTGAGCTGAAAAAAGAGCACCGGCATCCAAAAGGCGGTGCCACTGTTCCTACTCTAGTCCGTATATCTTCGGATATGTCTGAGGCAATCAAAGGTGTTGAAGTTGTACTCTTTTGCTGCACATCACAGTCGATGCGTGAAGTTGCCGGCAAGTTTTATAAAACATGGCAGACACTGGAAGCCAATGGCAATGCCAAACCGGTTCTTGTAACTTGCGCTAAAGGATTTGAACTTCCCAGTCTGAAACGCATGACGGAAGTTCTAAAAGAGTGCGCACCTGGTTTTGCTGTAGCGGCGCTATCAGGACCTAACTTGGCAGGGGAAATAGCTAAAGGGTTGCCAACGGCAACTGTTGTTGCCTCCGAGGATCAAAAGGCGGCATCTGCTGTGCAAGTTGCGCTATCGGTTACATCGTTTCGTATCTACACCAATGATGATGTGATTGGAGTTGAATTGGGTGGAGCATTGAAAAACATCTTTGCTGTTGCAGCCGGTTGTGTTGATGGTTTGGGCTTAGGTACTAACGCAAAGTCAACATTGCTCACGCGCGGTTTGGTGGAGATGATGCGCTTATCCGGAAAGCTTGGAGCAAAGCCTTCTACCTTGACAGGTCTTGCCGGAATGGGCGATCTCTTTGCTACTTGTTCCAGCGAATTGTCTCGAAATTACAGGCTTGGTAAACAAATGTCGCAAGGCGCATCACTTGCTGATGTAATTAACAACTTGGGCGGAGTTGCCGAAGGTGTGTGGACTGCAGAGGCAGTTTGCGAGATGGCCAAGAATTTGGGAATTGATTTACCGATTGTGATGCAGATTAACGCCACAATTAAGGGAACAACTACACCAGAGCACGCGATTATGACCTTAATGACAAGACCTCTATCCAGTGAGTAGCAATATGCCAAATAACAATCATAGTGATATCAAACCGGCAAACGGAACCAAAAGATTGCTCATGCTTTCCTGGGAGTATCCGCCGCGCATCATTGGCGGACTTGCTCGTGTCGTAGCTGAGCTTTCATATGAGCTTGTTAACTTGGGCTGGGAAGTGCATGTTGTTACAGCGGATCACCCAGGCGCTAAAGAGCATGAGATGGACAATGGCGTCCACGTCCACCGTGTAAAAAATCAAACGGATTCCACACCGGACTTCCTGAATTGGGTTTCTCGTCTCAACTTCGGTCTTCTGCAATATGCAATTGAGTTGCATCGCAAAACACCATTTTCCCTCGTGCATGCTCATGATTGGATGGTCACTGATGCTGCGTGGGTAATGAAGACAGGTTTCGGCTTGCCCATTGTCTCGACGATTCATGCTACAGAAGCCGGGCGCATGCACGGAATTCACAATGATGTTCAACGCTACATTCACCAGGTCGAATGGCGCCTTACTTTTGAATCTTGGGATGTGATTGTTAACAGCCAACACATGCATCACGAACTTATGAGACTGTTTGGAGTACCCGCTGACAAAATTGTGGTCATTCCTAATGGTTGTTCACCAGAAAAATTCAATCAGTCATTTGATGTGCAAAAATTGCGCAGCCAATATGCTGCTAATTCCGAAAAGGTTATTTTGTACGTCGGTCGCATGGTGCAAGAAAAGGGAGTGCAAGTCTTATTAGATGCAGCACCACATATTCTGGCAGCAGTTCCTAACGCTAAATTTGTTTTTGTCGGGAGCGGTTATTTCCTTGATGAATTAAAAGCCAAGGCTGACTATTTGGGTATCGGGCATAAATGCCGCTTCTTGGGCTATGTCAGCGATGAAGATCTCGTACGTATTTACAAAATAGCTGATGTTGTTTGTATTCCAAGCCTCTATGAACCATTTGGCATTGTTGCTCTGGAAGGCATGGCAGCAGGAGTTCCTGTTGTGTCGACGGACACGGGTGGTCTCACCGATTTTGTTGAGCACATGGTCACCGGCATAACCACCTACACGGGTGACGCCGGTTCATTAGCTTGGGGAGTTACAGAAGCATTGCAAAACCACAAGCTGGCAACTGAACTTAAGAAAAATGCTTATGACAAAGTGACTCACATCTACAACTGGAAAGTCATAGCCAAACGAACAAATGAAGTCTACGAGAAAGTCTTAACGCAAGCGGCAGCCATGGGTGCTGACGGCGTTGCTTCTCGTCCTGAAAAACCAACTTTAAAGGCCGCCAAGGCCGTGGTGCCCCCGTTGATGGCCAGATCCTAAGG
>JAKFVJ010000406.1 GCA_021732245.1 Candidatus Obscuribacterales bacterium
GTTAATGAGAGTTGTCATCTGTGGAGTATCCTGTCCGTTAACAGGCTCAACTCCAAACATATAACCTTGCCACCACGGACCAGCGGACCAGTATGTGTATCCATCCCATTGGGCCGAGTTGGCATGCATATACTGAAGCATTGCGGCAAGTGAGGCACACGCTCCAGCATTAGAAGTGACTCCGATCTCGCTGAGAAAAGCAGTACGATGATTCGTCTTCAGCCAGTTTGTGAAGCCACTTATAGTAGCCACTGCATCTGCAGGGCTTAAATAATCCGTATGAGAACCTGATCCATCATAGTCCAAGTATTGGTGCACATCATAAGAATAGTTATTCAATGGATCGGTAACAGTGATCATCACAGACGCATTGGAATGCACAAAATCTTTCGGATGTCCCCAATAAGTGGAAGGAACAAGAATTAGATTCGTCGCACCTGTCGCACGAATCGCATTTATTGCGGCTTGCGATGATGCAAGCCAAGTCGTAGAAGTCATTGTCGATCCGACGGGCTCATTCATCAAACCAAAAATAACTTTGGGATAATTTTTGTAGCGTGTGGACAGACGAGTCCAGATGTCGGCAAACATAGAATTTGGATGCCCGCCAGGAACACCTACTGTCACGCCTCGATATGCACCATAATTATGCAAATCAATTACAACGGACAGATTTCTTGAAGTCGCTTTTACCACAACTGCATCTAGTCGTCCAAGATAGGTTGCATCTAAAGCACCATTGGCCGATGGTTGAATTCTCTCCCACAAAATCGGCACGCGGATTACTCGCATTCCCTTGTTAGCGAAATAATCTATTTCTGAATCTGTTGGAAAAATATAGTGGACCATAAATTGTCCAGGTATATTTGATTCACCCCATTCCGCCCCAGAGATATTCACTCCCTCGTAGATCATTCCACCGGGAGCTGCTTGGGCTGATTTCACCGTCGCACTTAGCAGAAATACCGCGAACATCATCGCAACAAGCGAAGTTATTAATAAATGGAACTTAGATGTTCCAAATGAATGGTCTGCCATGGAAATGCTCCTCCAGGCTTACACTCAACTGCCTATCGTTGGTTTCGTGCCAGCGAGACGCAACAACGAGAGTGAAACAGCATTTGTACTTACTGAAACAGTTTGGGCGTTTAGGGGGTTGATTTTAAGATTCGATCCAGCCGTTAACTAACGTATGCCCAAAGGTCGCAGCAGACTAACGATTCCGAGATTTTTCTAATTCCATTCCGAGTTTGCACCACATGCGGTGCTACAATTAAACGGATCCAATGGAGAAATTGCTCTTACTAATGAAACAAATTACAGTTACACTAAGTTTGATATTAGGCACCACTTTCGCACTAACAAATTCACTTCAAGTAAATGCTAACGACGCATCACCGTTATGGGGTTATATCGATCGTTCAGGAAAGTTAAGCATTGCCGCACAGTATCAAGATGCTTACGCGTTTGCAGAAGGATTAGCTGCAGTTCAAAAAGATGGCAATTGGGGATTCATCGATAAGTCAGGCGCAATGGTTCTTGATCCTCAATACGACAAAGTGTGCCGATTCTCTGAAGGTCTCGCCTCCGTGCGTATCCCATCAAGCGGTCCATTGGCAGATACGTACAAAGATGCCACAGGTAAGTGGGGTTTCATCGACAAAAACGGCAACATGGTAATTAACCCTCAGTTTGACGATGCCGCATGGTTTATCGATGGTCTTTGTCCTGTTCAAAAGAACTATCTATGGGGTTACATCGATAAGACAGGTAAATTTGCAATTGCACCGACTTATCCTCAAGCTTGTCTTTTTGCCGACGGGCTTGCTGCAGTTATCAATCAGTCAACGCAGTTTTACTCGCAACGCTCTGACAGTTATTACGCAAGCGATTGCCAGTTTCTCTATATTGATAGAAATGGCAATCAGGCAATCGAACCGCAGTTCAATCAGCAAATCACCTTCTCAGAAGGTTTGGCTGGAGTAGCCGTTGGCCACTTCCAAGGCAAGGACGTACCGGACAAATGGGGCTATATGAATAAGTCAGGCAAACTGGTTATTCGTCCACAATTCACAAACGCACATCATTTTTCTGAAGGTCTAGCAGCTGTCCAGATAGGCAAATGGAAACCCACCGGATTAGGCACGAAATCCTGGATCGTAGGGAAATGGGCTTACATCGACAAGACAGGAAAACTGTCCATCAAAGCGCAATTTGATGCAGCCGATCCATTTTCGGAAGGGCTTGCTGCTGTAAGGGTAGGCCGTAAGTGGGGATATATAGACACGACCGGAAATATAGTCATTGAGCCTCAATTTGAGGGTAACTGGGAGTTTTCCGGAGGTTTGGCGCCTGTCATGATTACTCCAAGTAACAAATAAGAACCAGCTCACTTGATAAGGCTGGCGAGGAATCGCTAAAAACTTCTATAATTAGACTTCCGGCAATGCGGGGCGACCTACCTGCCCTGTTTAGTTGGAAGAATTAGGATAGCTCGTCAGGATGCCTACAAAGAACAATCCCAAGCCAGAGACCACGGACGCTATAGTCGTCCGCGGTGCGCGCCAGCACAACCTGAAAAACATCAATGTATCCATTCCGCGCAACAAGTTGGTTGTGATAACAGGCGTATCCGGTTCCGGCAAGTCGTCTCTAGCTTTCGACACTGTCTTTGCCGAAGGGCAAAGGCGGTACATCGAGTCACTTTCGTCTTATGCCAGACAGTTTCTTGGACAAATGGACAAGCCGGATGTCGATCACATTGATGGCCTGTCGCCCGCGATTTCAATAGATCAAAAATCGACCAGCCACAATCCAAGATCAACTGTGGGTACCGTAACTGAAATCTACGACTATTTGCGCCTATTGTTCGCTCGCATAGGCACGCCGCATTGTCCTAAATGCGGGCAACTTATCAATCCACAGACAATCGATCAGATAGTTGACCAAGTTCTCGAATTGTCCGAAGGCACAAAAATTCAAATTCTGGCTCCTCTTGTGACAGGACGAAAAGGTGAATACCAGTCTCTCTTCAACGACTTACGCAAGGAAGGCTTTGCCCGCGCTCGAGTAGACGGCGAGGTAATAGCACTTGAAGATGAAGTAAGCCTCGACAAAAACAAGAAACACACAATCGAACTTGTCATAGACAGGTTGGTTGTAAAACAATCAATTGCTTCTCGCTTAGCAGACAGCCTTTCATTAGCTCTTAAGTGGGGCAAATCAGTAGTTCTGGTCGATGTTCTCGATGAAAAACGCCAGCTTATGTTCTCCGAACAATTTGCTTGCGCCACCTGCAATATAAGTTTTTCCGAAGTAGCTCCACGCAGCTTCAGTTTCAATAGCCCGTATGGAGCCTGCGCAGAATGTCATGGCCTGGGATTTTCCTACGAAATAGATCCGAAGCTAATAGTGCCGGACAACAAAAAGACATTGCGCGAAGGCGCCATTTATCCGTGGGCGAAAACAGGCAACAAATACTATCAGCAAATTCTGGAATCTTTGGCCAAACACTATAAGTTCAGCATGGATGTTCCGTTTGACCAACTGAATATAAAACACCGCCATGCTCTGTTTTATGGATCTGCCGGTGAAAAGATAAAACTTGCCCATGATTCATTCGATGGAAGTGAATGGTGGGAATATCGTAAAGAATTCGAAGGCATCATCACCAATTTAAAGCGTCGCTACGAAGAGTCGCAATCGGATAAAGTGAGAGCCGATCTCGGCAATTACATGACACAGATGCCATGCGAAGATTGCAAAGGCGCTCGTTTAAAACCGGAATCCCTGGGAGTGAAAGTTGCCGATCTTTCCATTGCTCAAGTTTGTGCATTGCCTGTAATTGACGCTATACCGTTTTTCAATACACTGCCAAGTAAGTTGAGCGCGCGGCAAAAGACAATTGCACACCAAGTATTTATAGAAGTTAACTCACGCCTGAAATTCCTCAATGATGTCGGATTGGATTACCTTACTTTGGACAGACAAGCAGGCACATTATCGGGCGGAGAAGCGCAGCGTATTCGACTAGCCACACAAATAGGTTCCGGACTTTCCGGAGTTCTATATGTGCTTGATGAACCATCAATCGGGTTGCACCAAAGAGACAACAACCGTCTGCTCGACACACTGAAACATCTGAAAAATTTAGGCAACACACTTTTAGTGGTGGAGCACGACGAAGAAACAATTAAACAAGCCGACTGGATTATAGACATCGGACCAGGTGCCGGTCTTCATGGCGGCAATTTAGTTGCCGAAGGTTCGATTGAAGATATCATGGCTGCCAAATCTTCTTCCACCGGTGCTTACATTTCCGGACGCAAAGAAATTCCAATACCAAGGCATAGAAGACCGGGCAGCTTATTGAACCTGAAAATTATTTCCGCCAAACGCAATAATCTCAAAGATGTTAGCGTCGATATTCCCCTGGGGAAATTTGTCGCAATCACAGGCGTGTCCGGTTCCGGCAAGTCGACACTTATAAATGATTTGCTTTATGAATACCTTCGTCATCATATGGGCG
This sequence comes from Candidatus Obscuribacterales bacterium, assembly GCA_021732245.1. Classification (GTDB taxonomy): domain Bacteria; phylum Cyanobacteriota; class Vampirovibrionia; order Obscuribacterales; family Obscuribacteraceae; genus SBAT01. The sequence continues at coordinate 4,529 of JAKFVJ010000406.1, forward strand.
GCATAGTTCCTGCGCCCAATGGTCTTAAGGCAGTGGAAGGTCTTGAACATCTCGATAAAGTTATTGATATAGACCAATCACCTATTGGTCGCACACCTAGATCAAACCCGGCTACTTACACAGGTGTTTTTGATGTTATTCGAGAAGTATTCTCAATGACGACAGAAGCAAAAACGCGCGGCTATCAACCTGGACGTTTCTCTTTCAACGTCAAAGGTGGTCGTTGCGAAGCTTGTCATGGCGAAGGCATGAACGAAATTGAAATGAACTTTCTGCCTTCCGTCTTTGTCGCCTGCGATGTTTGCAAAGGCGCTCGCTACAACAGAGAAACCCTGGAAGTAAAATTCAAAGGAAAATCCATCGCTGATGTTTTAGAGATGACCGTAGAAGAAGCTTTGGAATTTTTTGCCAACATTCCAAAAGCCGAATCCAAACTTGCCACATTGCACGAAGTTGGTCTCGATTACATCAAACTCGGTCAGCCGGCGACAACTCTCTCAGGCGGCGAAGCGCAGCGCGTCAAATTGGCCGAACAGTTATCGCGTCGCTCCACAGGCAAGACCATTTATATTCTCGATGAGCCGACAACCGGACTATCATT
>JAKFVJ010000492.1 GCA_021732245.1 Candidatus Obscuribacterales bacterium
GCCACTGGTCAGCTGGAAATTTATCCGGACGAAGTTGAACTACTCAACACTTCCAAACCATTGCCATTCCAACTACATGAATCTGACAATGTTGATGAAGCGTTGCGTCTCAAATATCGCTTCTTAGATTTGCGCTCGCAAACAATGAATCGCAATCTCAAATTGCGTCACAACATCACACAAGCGATGCGCAGATATCTCGACAAAGAAAACTTCATTGAAGTTGAAACACCGATGCTCACCAAGGCAACTCCTGAAGGAGCAAGAGACTTCTTGGTGCCAAGCCGTCTCAATCCAGGACAATGGTACGCATTGCCGCAGTCTCCACAACTTTTCAAACAAACATTGATGGTCAGTGGTCTTGATCGCTACTATCAAGTAGCTCGCTGCTTCCGTGATGAAGACTTGCGCGCTGATCGTCAACCTGAATTCACGCAAATAGACTTGGAAATGTCTTTTGTCGATGAAGAAGACGTGATGAATATTGCCGAAGGCATTATTGAGGAGTCTTTCAAACAAGTAGACATTAACGTAAAACGTCCATTCCCGCGTCTCTCATATGCAGAAGCAATGGGCTCATATGGCTCTGACAAGCCTGACTTGCGCTTTGATTTAAAGATAAGAGATCTGACACCACTAGCTCAAACTTGCAAATTCAAAGTATTTGCCTCAGTTGCTGAAGCTGGCGGAAAAGTAAAAGCACTTACTTTAAAAAACGCGCACGAAACAACTTCGCGCAAACACCTCGACACTTGGGTCGAATACGCTAAAGCTCAAGGCTCTAAGGGCCTTGCCTGGATATCTTTCCCAGCCAGCGGCGAGAAGGAAGGCATTCGCTCTTCCGGACTTGTCCAACATTTCTCCGATGAAGAACTTGAGACAATGAAGTCGCTGGCAGGAGCTACCGCAGGCGACGTCATCTTAATAGTGGCAGACAAAGAAAGTGTTGTTGCCACTGTGCTCGGCAGGCTGCGCTTAAAACTTGGCGAAGAACTTGGTCTTATCGACGAATCGAAACACGAACTTCTCTGGGTAGTCGACTTCCCAATGTTTGAATTCGACGAACAAGAAGGACGCATGATGGCAGTGCACCATCCATTTACCGCACCAAAGCCGGAAGACATCGAATACATAGAAACAAGCCCCGAAAAATGTCGTGCTCGCGCTTACGACGCTGTCTACAACGGAGTAGAAATTGGCGGCGGCTCCATTCGTATTCACAGCCAAGAAGTTCAACAAAAAGCCTTTGCTGCAATAGGAATCGATCGCAATACGGCTTATGACAAATTTGGTTTCTTATTGGAAGCACTGGAATTCGGCGCGCCACCACACGGCGGTATAGCTCTGGGACTAGACCGTATCGTCATGCTTCTAGCCAAACAAAAGTCAATTCGTGATGTCATTGCATTTCCAAAAACTCAATCCGGCACTTGCTTAATGACCGCCGCACCATCGGATGCATCACCTGAACAACTGAGGGAGCTTCATTTGTTAGGGCAAAACAAACCTGCTACGATGGGTTCCAAAACCTAGCATGAGTAAGACTTTGCGTTCATCAACCGCTTGCATCATCTCCGCTTTCTTCCTAAGCGCCGCACTAACCGGCTGCACGGTAAAGAGCGCGACCGATTGTTTGATAAGCGGCAACAACTACTTCAAAATGTCTGATTACAAACACGCAGAGACCGAATACAGACAAGCCCTCAAGCTGGACCCAACAAGCTCAGTCGCCGCCAACAACCTTGGTGTCATTCTCAACGAGCAAGGACAGTACGACGAAGCAATTAGCATTCTACGCAAAGCAATTGAACTGGATCCCAAAAACACTATTGCCCATTACGTATTGGCTCAGTCATTGACCAACAAAGGACAATTCGACGAAGCCATTAAAGAAGCCAGCGCCGCAATTGAAATTTCTCAAACAGAACCACAAGCGCACAAAGCCCTTGCAGACGCAGCTCTAGGTAAAGGCGACCTTCAAGTCGCAGTCGATCACTACCGCTATGTGTTGCAATTGAACGAAGAAGACGATGTTGTCCACCACAAACTAGGTCTAGCATTAGGACAAGGCGGCCAACTGGACGGACAGATTGCCGAAGAGAAAAAGGCCCTCGAGATAAATCCCGACAACGCCGAAGCTAGAATCGGTCTGGCAATAGCCCTAAACGACAAGGGCGATAAGTCTCTGGCAGAAGCCGAACTAAACAAAATCTTGGCTAAGGACCCCAAAAACGAAGAGGCAAAGAAATATCTATCTTTGTTTCAAGGCGCCAAAAAAGCGAAATAATCCAGCTCGAAAAGGGCAAATAAGAAGCTAGGCAGACCCTTTTTCAGGGCGGGACAATGGCTTCGCCAGTACGCTTTCCAGCCTCAAAATCGATACTCCTAGTCTGGATACTCAACATATTCCTGCTAGGAGTCGGCAACATCTATGCCAGTGGTTTATCAGCCTTACGCTGGCTTGTAATTGGCGTGCTAATTCGTATTTTCATGTCGGAGCATCTCGGCGTGCTAATGGGAGCTTATGTTGTACTGTCGATAATCGCCACCACAGAAATCGCTGCCAAATCCGCACTATCGCGACCGCCAAAGAAACAACCGAAAGACACTCAACCAAGTTATGTGCGCTCAAGACCAAAGGCAATAAATGCTCCTCCTGAGTCTCTTCGGTCCACATTGAGAGTGTCACACGAAACACCTCCGGAAAACGTCAATGAGTTGACAGATGAATTCGTGCGCAGCCATCTCCAACAAAACGTGAGCGCCCAACCAGTTGTAATTCCCACTGACCCTGATGCAGTAAATAACCTGGGCTATGGTGACATCAAAGCAGGTCAATTTATGTACGACACAATCGCCATTCATTCTGATCCTTACGCAACTGAAGTGCAGGCAATAGAACGCATGCCAATGCCAGAGCCATTAAGTTATGATTTTGGCGAATATAAATTTGATAGTCTCAATTACAAAGATATTGGCACTCAAGTTAACAGTGAAAACGCTGCCTTCGCTTGCCCACACTGCGGCATCAACGGACAAAACGACTTCTCGTTCTGCCTGAGTTGCGGACACGCATACGCCATCGGCTAAAGATTAAATCTGCTGCTCGCTTTGAACTTTTTCCAGCTCTTGACCGTCTATAGATAAACACCAGCAAGTTATCCCTTGAAAAGGAGGGCGTATGTTCGCACGAGTCTATTCAGGAGCCATAGTAGGTGTCGACGGTTATCGCCTTGAAGTAGAAGTTGATTCAGGCGGTGGTATAGGACAAATTCTAATTGTCGGCTTGCCGGACACCGCCATCAAGGAATCACAAGAAAGAGTCCGCTCAGCAATTAAAGCTTGCGACTTCCTTCTGCCACCAGGCAAGAAGTGGGTCGTCAATCTCGCGCCCGCTGACACACGCAAAGAAGGTCCCGCATATGATTTGCCAATTGCCGCAGGCATTCTTGCTGCGACCGGCTATCTACCAACAGACAGGCTGTCTGACTTCTGGCTGATCGGCGAGTTAAGCCTTGACGGCTCAATTCGTCCAGTCACCGGCGTATTGCCTGTCGCACTTGCTGCCTTTCACTATGGCGCCAAGAACATAATCGTGCCTGAAGTAAACGCCGAAGAAGCTGGTCTTGTCGAAGGACTTACTGTCTATCCTGCCAGCCACTTGAAGCAAGTCGTAAATATTCTATCCGGCTTGGATACATCATCTCAACTCGTACAAAGCGCTAAACAAATATTCCAACAAAGACAAACTCAATTGATATTTGACTTAGACTTCTGCGACGTTAAGGGACAAGAAAACGCAAAACGCGCTCTAGAAATAGCCGCCGCCGGTCGCCACAACATCCTAATGGTCGGTCCACCCGGCTCGGGCAAATCAATGCTGGCGCAACGCTTGCCGTCCATCATGCCACCACTCTCGTTCGGCGAGTCTTTGGAACTCACGAAGCTGTACAGTGTAGCCGGACTTCTATCCGACAAAAAGTCGCTCATCAATCAACGCCCATTCCGCACACCACACCACAGCGCATCCGCATTTGGACTGGTCGGCGGAGGACGTCAACCAAAACCCGGAGAAATTTCTCTGAGTCATTTAGGAATTCTCTTCCTTGATGAACTGACCGAATTCCCACGTGCTCACCTGGACACTTTGCGCCAACCAATGGAAACCGGCAACGTAACCATCTCGCGCGTCAGCCAGACTCTCACTTATCCAGCATCATTTCTCCTAGTCGCCGCCTGCAACCCATGTCCGTGCGGCTTCCGGGGAGACAAAGTCAAACACTGCACATGCACTCCTAATCAAGCCGATAGATACTGGGCTCGCTTGTCCGGCCCATTCCTCGACCGCATGGACCTACACGTCGAAGCAGCACGACTTAGCGAAGAAGAACTCGCCTCAACCAAAATCTCCGAGTCCTCCGAAATAATCTCTCTCCGCGTCAAACGTGCAGTAGAAGCCCAAAAATCCCGCTTCCCCACACCCGACTTCATCTACAACGGACAACTATCGCACAAACAGGTACGAAAATTCTGTAGCATCGACGAATCGGCAAGCAGACTACTCGCACTAGCCGTCAACAAGCTCGGCCTATCAGCACGTGCTTACGATCGCATCTTGCGCGTAGCCCGGACCATCGCTGATCTCGAAGCTTCGGAAAATGTCGACAGCAAGCACGTTGCCGAGGCTATTCGTTATCGATCACCTAAATAGACGAACTATTCGGAGAGCAAATTACGAACTTGGGTTTTGTAATCTTCGCAAGCCTTCTTGCCTTGAATCATAAACGCCCATTTCTTACCGTTGGCTTCTGCTACAAGCTTCGCTAGTGACGAAAGTTTGGCACCAGAAGTCTTTTCGATTTCCTGTTTGATTTTCTCTTTCAAAACTTCCTTCCAGGCTTCGTCAGCCAAGCACAGAAGTTTTTCGTGCATATTGCACTCGCCTTCATTGCCATGAGAAGCGCCAGTTGAGCAATGTTGTTGGCTAGCGGGCTCACCGCAATGACCTTTTTCTTCGCAGCATTCGTTAGACATGTGTGTTTTCCTTTTCTGTGATTTCGTGATGTTTAAGTTAGGCACTAGGACCAACTTGTCCTAATCCAATTGAATCATACCGGTCTGTCCTAA
>JAKFVJ010000494.1 GCA_021732245.1 Candidatus Obscuribacterales bacterium
TAGCAAGCGTTGCGTGACCAAATCAGGATAACGTCTGTTGGGCGCGGTGGAATGAGTATAGTTACGCACGGCCAGCGCGAAATGTCCGATGTCTTTCTGACCGGGAATTTCAATTACATATTCGCCGCGGCCTAATAATTTAACTATTGTCAAAGATAGATCCGGGAAATGTAATGAGTCTTCTTCTTTTCTTGTAAGCAGAAATTCTCTTAGCGCTCGCGCATCCGGATTGTGCGGTAATTTTTCACCGTACTGTTCGGCAACCTCGACAATTCTGTCCCAGCGATCAGGAATTTTAACTACACGTCGAATAGATGGGACATTAGCTTTCTCTAGAAACTTTGAGACAGTTCTATTAGCAGTGATCATGAAATTCTCAATGACCAAACGCGCAGGGTTACTTTCTACTACGACTAAGTCAATTACCGTACCGTCAGAAGTAATTGGCGTTGCCTCAATGGTTTGCAAAACAAGCGAACCCTGCTTATTGCGCCAATCTTGAATCTTTTTGGCAATGTCATTTTGCAAGTGAATTTGTTCGGTAAGACCCTGGGTGTCTGCAATTTTCTCCGGTGCCGGTCCTCCTATTTCCAGCCACCTTCCCACCATTTCGTAATTGAGTTTGGCACGGTTGTGAACTAGAGCCGGATAAATGCTGCTTTCCGTGACATTGCCTTCTTCGTTGAGGAGCATGTCCACGACCATTGCCTCGCGGTCTACTCCTTCAAGCAGTGAAGTAAGGTCATAGGAAAGTTCTTCCGGCAACATGGGAAATGTGACGATGCCTGTGTATACAGATGTCGTGTTGCTTGCAGCATGTACGTCGATTGCACTGTTCTTTTTTACGTAAGCATCGACATCGGCAATAGCTATGACCAGTCGAAAAGTGCCATACGGAAGTTTTTCCGCGTACTCGAGTTGATCGAGATCTCTTGAATCAGGATTGTCGATGGAACTCCAGAGAAGCTCGCGCAGATCTCGTCTTTCCAATTTATCAGTGTGCGCCTGATAGCTTTTAGCGTCATGCGCCTCTTTCTTGGCGGCTTTGTCGAAGTCAGGCAATAGCCCTGCCATCACCATCTCAAGATGGGCTCTGGAAGCCAGATCTAATTGCATTGGTTTGAAGGTAGTCAATTGGCTCTCCGCTAAGACGCATCAATTTTAACAGCCGTGCTCAATAAAATGAAAGTCCGGACCTGAGTTGTCCGGACTTTCATAAGCGCCATCCCTGGCGTCTGCAACAATGTCAATTTTTAAGTCATAGTAGCTAGAACACTATGCGAAGAGGCAATGTACCTAAACGCATCAACGGATTGTGATGGTGCTTTTTGACTTTCACCTTCTCCACAATTATTGGTTTGGCGACCATCTGTTTAACCACTATTGGTTCTGTGACCACCTTCTCCACCACTACGGCAGATGGTTGTGTTTCTACCACTGTTATTGGCTCAGCTATCTGTGCTTCGCGGTAAATTATGGTTTCTGGCGCAGGCGCTGATTCAACTACAGTGCTCTTGAAGAAGTATTCAGTCGTCTGTGCTTTTACGCTCGAAGTCGATAACATTGATATTGTCGCTATAAGGCTAGCTACAAATAGGGCTTTACTCACCATTAGGCTCACCTCCTGGGTTTTAATAGAGGTGCAACTACGCACGCATTCGTTCCCTGCGATTGTTAATTAACGATTACAGTTTGTGCTAGGCAGTGCGCTGCCAAACCATGTCACTTGTAGTTAGGCTAATGACTAACAGCACAAGTCCACCTAGAGCTGCTGCTGTGCCGTTGGCGACAAACAGTGCAGTTGGCGCTAGTGATGAGACTGCCATCAAGGCCGCTGCTGGTATCAGCCAGAAGAAGAAAATCCAGAATGGTATCAACCACAACAGAGCTACTCCCAGTGTGCCGATAGCTAAAACGGCTGAAATAGCCACTGCCAGCAAATCAACCAACCAGAACATCACTCCAAACAAAATAGCCATGCCTATTGCTGTCACAAAGCCACCATTGAATTGAATACCGGAAATTAGCGGTAAGACGTACATAAAGGCAAGGGCTGACAACAAAATGCGAAATATTAACGCTTTCATAACGTGCCTCCTTCAAGTGTTTGAAAGAGATGCGGACATAAGTGTCTTGGTTCCTGACTTTAGTTGTTGCTTCTTAAATGCGCGTGCAAGTTTGCTATGAGTTTGATTCGACGAGTCTGTGAACTATCTGCGATTCAGTTGTTTCTTTTAAGAACATGCGCTTTAATTCCATATCTTGGGCGAAGAGTAAATGTGGGATCCGGATCAATATTTTGATTCGGCAGAGGAATAAACTTAAGTTTTTGGGCAATTGCTGCTAATGCCAGCGTTGCCTCCATGAGCGAAAACTCTTTGCCTATGCAGGCTCGTTGACCACCGCCAAAGGGAAAGTAGGCAAACTTTGGGCGTTGAGCGACTTTGTCTTTTTCGAAACGCTCCGGCATGAAAGCATGGGGTTCTTCCCAAAATTCGGGGTGCTTGTGAGTGATGTATTGAACGAGAGTTATCGGTCTACCTTTGCGCACAATATAGCCGCCAATTTCTTCGTCTTCTTTTGCTTCGCGAATAATACCCCAGGCAGGCGGATATAGCCTCAGTGATTCTTCGATGACCATTCTTGTGTAAGGAAGATTCGGCAAGTCTTCCACTGATGGCATTCTGCCACCTAACGCTGATTTCAATTCGTCTAGAAGAATGGCTTCTTTGTCCGGATTGAGACTCAGCAAATACCATGTCCATGTTAGGGCTGCAGCAGTTGTATCGTGCCCGGCAAGCATGAGTGTTATTACTTCGTCGCGCAATAGCTCGTTGGACATTGATTCGCCCGATTCGCCGTCTGTCGCCCGCAATAGTGCAGAGAGTAAATCGTTTTCATCAATTCCTGATTGACGGCGCTTTGAGATGATTTCCATTACTACCGAGTCAAGCTCAGCTTTTGCTTTTAGAAACTGGCGATTACGTTTTGTCGGTACCCATTCAGGTAGACTAAATGCATGTCCCATGCGGTAATTGACGTGTTCGAGGGCTATGCGCAAGGTTGTACCGACTCGTTCGGAGTAATCATGTAAGTCGGTGCTAAATAATGCTTTGCCGACAATGTCCAGTGTCAAAGCACCCATTTCATCGGCAATGTCGATAACTGATTCAGTGTTTAGTTTTTCCCAGTTGTTGATATGTTCTACAGTCGCATCGACCATCGACTGGGCAAGCAAGGACAATCTGGTCTTGTGGAATGCAGGCTGAGCAAGTCTTCTTTGCCTCATCCACAACGCGCCCTCCGATACAACTAGTCCTTTGCCGACAAGAAGCGACATCGGACGGTTGAATACATCTGGTTTGCGGAAGTTTTGTTGGTGCGTCTGCAAGACATGTTCAACGGCTGTCGGATGCGTAAACAAATACCAGTAGTAGCCTGGAATACTTGTAAGTTTTACGCAGTCGCCGAATTCTTTCCAGGCACTTGTGTAAAGAGCAAGTGGCGTTTCTATAGCGGCAATACCCGAGCCCCAGAGAAAGTGTCCTTTGGGTCCAGGCGGCTCTTTCATTTGGTTTGACCCAAAAGTAGTTCTTTGGCTGACTTAAGCTCTTTCAGCTTTTGTTTGCTCAATTGTGGGTATTCAGGATCAAGCTCTTTGAGCTTACTGCTGATTATGTCCGACACCAACAGTCGTGCAAATGGTTTATAGTCCGCCGGAATGATGTACCACGGAGCCCATTTAGTGGATGTGTGATTGAAACAATCCTCGTAAGCCTTCATGTAATCTTTCCAGTATTGTCTTTCAACAATGTCTTGACTGGAGAATTTCCAATTCTTTTCCGGATTTTCAATGCGCTCAAGAAAACGTCTTTTTTGCTCTTCTTTGGAAACATTCAAGAAAAACTTTATGACTGTAGTGCCGTTTTGAGTCAGATATTTCTCAAAATTATTCATCTCTTCAAAGCGCTGCTGCCAGAGCTTTGAAGATGCTTTAAAAGATGGATGCTGCTTTTCTAGAAGCTCAGGATGAACTCGGACTACAAGTACTTCCTCATAGTATGACCTGTTGAATATTCCAATGCGACCACGCTCGGGTAGTCGTTTGGTGCAGCGCCAAAGATAATCATGATCCAATTCTTCTGTCGACGGTTGTTTGAAAGCATGTACGTCGCAACCCTGCGGGTTAATGCCGGACATGACGTGCTTTATGGTGCCGTCTTTGCCCGCCGCGTCCAACGCCTGGAAAATGATCAGAACTGAATGCGAATTTTGTGCTGATAGTTTGTCTTGTAGGGTGACTAGTTTTTTGACGCCTTGCTTTAGCTTGTCTTCCGCTTCGTCGGAATTCAAATCATTTGGGCGATAGCTCGGGCTAAAGTCGTTTCTGAGAGATATTTTCTCGCCTGGGGGGACTATGAATTTGTCGAAGTTGTTTGCTGCCATGTCGAGATCTCAAGAATGTGTGTGTAATAAGCTGTCTTATTAGTATTACTCTCGTGTATTATGACTAAAGTTTACGCAGTTGCAGCAAACTATTGTGAAACGTAACTGTCACGTTGTCGACTCCTGTTACCAAGAGCTGAAGCAATGTCTAGACGAAAACTAATTGAGGTTACGCTTCCGCTTAATAGCCTAAATAGTGCTGCTCAAAAAGACAAAAATCCCTTTCTAAAAGGGCATCCTCGTTCGCTTCACCTGTGGTGGTCGCGCAAACCTTTAGCTGTGTGCCGAGCAATATTATTTGCGTCTCTAGTCGATGATCCGGCAAGTTGTCCGGAGCGTTTTCCAAGCGTCGACGAGCAAAGCCGTGAAAGAAGTAGATTGCTTTCCATCATGGAAACTCTCATAGGCGCGAGCGCTTCCGATGATGAAGCCTTCGTCCAAGCCAGATTGGAAATTGAAAAGGCAACAGGTGGGTTGCCGCCGCTCATTTATGATCCTTTCGCTGGAGGTGGTTCCATTCCGTTAGAGGCAAAACGCCTGGGACTGGAAGCGCATGGTTCTGACATTAATCCCTTTGCAGTGATCATAAATAAAGCCCTCATCGAGATTCCGGAAAAATTTGCGCACGGACCATCGCTCACTGAGGCAACTAGCTTTTATGGCAATTGGATGCAAGAG
>JAKFVJ010000489.1 GCA_021732245.1 Candidatus Obscuribacterales bacterium
GGACAGCGCATGCAAGTGCAATTGGATGCTCCTGTATCCATATCCGGTGGTGGAGTACCTCCGTACACTGGTGCCTTCTAGCTCCAACTACAAGGTAAACTAAATAGATAACTCTAAAAAGCCCTGCTTCTGCGGGGCTTTTTAGTTGCGATATATGTTGCCGGCGCAGAGCGCAGGACACGCATGCAGTATACTTTCAATGTATTGCATTTTAGCGAGGTCCTATGTCTCTTTCGATTATTCAAGAAGCAATTGCCAACAAGAAGATGCTTTGCCCGAAGTGCAAGAAGCCTGTTCAAAAGTTTGAAAAGTACGCTGAAACAATTGATGCTGTCCGCGACGGCTTCAATATTGTAGAAATTGATTCGCGCGGCTCGCGCGTGACGCTTACCTGCGGCAACGACGGTTGTGATTGGAAAGAGCGGACCGAGTATTGGCGCAATTTGATTGAGGATTAGGGCGACACAAGGACGGGCGCATGCAACATAGGACAGACGCGTACAATACGCGCGTACAGAGGATGATAGCCTTAAACAAAAGCCCTGCCGTGAGGCAGGGCTTTTGTCTTTTGATTTACTAGGTTATCGACAAGGAACTTATTTCGATTTTGCCTTGGATGGCTTTTCCTTCACGATTGAACCACGAACCTTGGTTGAAGCGTTCGGCATAAGCGAAGCATCAGTTACTTGTTCGCCTGTGAACTTCTCATTCATTTCGGCGAGGAATTCATCACCTGGTTTGATGATTGCTTCCTGTCCGCGAACAGTTGTATCTTCAATCAACCACGATCCCGGCACTCCACTCAAGGCTCCCCAGAAGAAACCTTTGAGACGGCGGTGACGGACGTTTAAGCCTACCGGTTTAGCAAAAGCGAAATCCGGATGAACTGCACCCATTACGCCAAGGACAACAGGCATTGCACCGAAAGTCATTGGACCTAATGGAGCCATAGCAAAGTTCAGACCGATACGAATGGCTTTGTAGCGCAATTGAGTTGACCATGGACCGGTAATTTGTCCTTTGTGGTTAACTCCAAGTTCACGACCTTCAGCCTTGTTCTTGATGATGCGGGCCATTCTTGCCGGTTGCGCTTCCAATTTGATGTGCTCACCCTTTTCATTGATGAGTTCGTCAAATTCAAATCCGAGAACACCAGAGTTACGATAGAAACGCTGAGTTGTTATCATTGAACCCAAGATTGTTCTTGCGCGCAAAACGTAGTTTACGTGACCGGTTACCAGACTACCTTTATTAGCAATGTGATGATCGCCAATTTTGACTTCGTACTTAACTCTGCCTTGGAAAGGATCGCCTTTCTTAGTTGTTTTGCTGTTTAATTCAGACTGCATAACAACCGGGAAGCGAGCACCGGCTTTGATGACGGTTTTGCCATCGTCAGTCGGCATCTCTTCATATTTAATTGTCTCTTGTGTCTCTACTTCTTCATCGTTATCGATGATGATTGGTCCACCGGCTGTTACCACTTCTGTTAAAGGGGCTTGTGGAGCCTGTGGTGCTGCCGGTACGTATGGAATTGGTCCAAGCGAAAGGGCAGTGTTTGATTCAACCGCTCCTGGTACAGGAGCCTCTTCAGAAATTGATTCAGATGCTTTGACGACAGTTGTAGTCGTTTCAGTGGTTGTAGCTTCGGTTGGGGTGATGTCGGATCTAACGGCGATGCTCTTGCTGGATTCTTGAGCTGCATTGACTAAATCTTGTGATTCGACTTTTAGCGTTGTCGGCACCGGCAGATTTTTGTTCTGCAGCATTTCGACGCTTGCCGAGTCATCAGCAAAGGCACAAGTACCAAGTCCCAGTTGCGATGCAAGCATGAGGCTTAGGGCAAGTGGCATCTTCCCAGGTTTCCGTAAGGTTGTGGCGCGCTTTGTCATTTTATTTCTGGTCCTTTCGTGACGCCTTGGAGCTTGTGCAATTTCTTGTCGGCTCTCTGATTTCTCAGTGCCGGCATGCCCTCTAAGCCAGGCATTGATCATATACAACCGATAAGTACTTACCAAACTCCTTGATAACTGAATTAATCCACCGCATACCGCCGAATTGAGACACACAAGCTAGAAGCTTGGTCCCCAGATCTGATACGCCGCCCATAGTCTGGGTGAAGCGTTGCGAGAAAGTCCTTTAAGTTGCGCCTTGCGCAGGGATTTAGCCCGGCTCAAGCCACCATGTGATTCTTTATAGAACTCAGCAAGTTGACCTGATCTGTCTTCAACTGGCTCTTGCCAGAGGCTCATCATGACATTGCGCGCGCCTGTGTAATTAAGTCCCCGGCTAAACACCTTGACTGCATGTCCGCGTGTATCTTTGGCATTTACTGTCGTTCCAGACAAGACAAATAAGTCCGGCGAAAGGTTGGTTTGGAACAACTGCTTTGCGGAAAGCTTAGGGCTATTTTTTCCTTTGTTGACAAGAACAGGTATTTCTACCATCAACGGATCATTGGCCGGCAAAGTCAGCTGAGTCGCCAAGTGGAGGTAGCTGTTGCCAGCTGTTTTCTCTTCAAGTTAGGGCAGAGAAGTCTTGCCTGTAAGCATTGTGATGTTTTCCGGCTCAAACGCTGAAGCAACAGCGTTTACTTCGGCACTGGTTTTCACAACAGTGCCTGTCGCCGGTTCAGCTAGTACCACGTTTTGTCCGGCTGTTTTGTCCTGTGAGCTTGCACCGTCAATAAGAGCTGCGGCAGAACTAAACATGGAAAGTGTATGGCTTTCGACCAAAAACTTACCAGTGTTGTCGACAAGGGCCGCAAACGGAACATTCAACAAAACGGCATCCGGAATAACAACAAGAGTGTCATCTTCATTTTTAGGCAGTGTTGCCATTACATTGGCCGGCAGAAGCTCAGAGCCGAGAATTTGCAACATTTTCTTGTCCGCGTCAACTGCAGGAGTTGTGGCAGAAGTTTCAGGTTTTGTCGATGCGCTTATAAGTGAAGCAACTTGTGATTCGAGTTGTTTGCGTCCAACAGGTAGGTTGAAGGCGGTTAGTTTTCCTTGCGGATTAACGCTAAATACCATGGTGCCGTTGCTGCCGACGAAATAATCGAGCACCGTCAAATGTTTTTGCTGTGCCAATTTTGTAATTTCTTGGGCTGTCAAAGGCAGCGGTGCTATGAGGCGTGCCAGTGGTTTGTTTTCAGCAGCCAATTGGGCAAAGCGGCTCATCCAGTTTTGCCACTCTTTGACTAAGTTGGTTGGGTTGCTGCCGACTTCGGCTGCGTGGATGTGAATTCTTTGCTTGTACAAGTCGTTGTAGATTTCTTGATCTGCCGCTTTCACAATTCCTTGTGAGCGCTTCCAATCTGTAATGAATGATTCTTCCTTGAGCTGTGCTGCGACACTGTAAGCAGTGCCTGCCATTTTTTGCCCTACCAGAAGTGATACCAGTTTGTAGGAGAGATCTTCTCTGCTCGATGGGAAATTGAGACTTTCCGGGCTGCCGAAGTTGCCTGCTTGCGGTGAACGTATAAAGGAAACAGCGCTATTTAGGGTGTCTTTGATTTGCTGCTGTTGTTGCTGCAGCTGCTGTTGAGTCAAAGGTTGGGCTTGAGGAATTTGCGCTTGGGTTATATAAACCTGGGCAAGATTTGTGTAATTGCGCCAGAGGCTGGCATCGTCGTGTACTTTTTCGCTAATTGCGATGCCTTGCTTGATAAACGATTCTGCTGCTGCTGTTTCCTTCAATGTCAGACATATCTCGCCGAGAGCGGCGTATGTGCGACCTTCAAGAAATTGATTGTCCAGCTTTTTGAAATTGGTCAATATAGCTGTAAGAGTTTGCTTCGCTCCTCTGTTGTCGCCTGAACGAGCCCTGGCATAAGCCAAGTTCTGCATGATGATCACGTTGAGCTTAGGACGTCTCGGAGTTGCGATTGCTTGCATTTCCATAGCTTGTTGGAAGTGTTGGAAAGCTGATTGATATTGACTTAGTTGTGTTTCAACAATTGCCAAAGAATTTAAGAGTGTTGCTTGCGATAAAGCATTTCCTTTAGTCTTCAAAATCGTGCAGGCATTTTCCAAATACTTTTTGGCTGATTCTAATTCACCAAGTGCCGACAATGTTGAACCGTAGCCTGCCTGAAATTGTGCAACCGCTAATTGATCAGCAAGCTTCACTTGTGTGGCCATCGCCATGTCGTATTTTTGCAATGCATTTTCGTATTCGCCCAAGTTGTATTGGCAGTTTGCCAATGTTGCAAGAGCGCCGACCACAAGGGCTGGATCTTTGGAGTTTAGGGCGGAAGTCAGTGCCTGATTGGCCTCTTCTTCACCGGCTACTAGATAACCCAATTCTTGGTACATCGCAGCAATTGCCGTGCGCATGGAAATTTCATTGGCGTAGTCACCAGCTTTTCCATAGTACGAAGCAGAGTTTTGGAAGAATGGAATTGACTCTTTCAATTTGCCGGTGTTTGCCAATAAATTGCCGGCGAGATTCATAACTTTGGCTGCGTCCGGTGCGTCATCAACACCCAACTCGGCATAAGACTTCATTGCCATTTCAAGCAGTTGACCGGCAAGAGCATGGTTGTCTTGTTTGAAATATACTTGCGCCATCGCAACGCGTGCACGTGCAATAGCTTTTTGATCGGAGCTGTTGTTTAAAACCTCAAGAGCATTCTCGCCTAATTCTTTTGCACGTACTAATTGCCCGCGATCGTAGTAGAGGCGACACATATTGGTCAATGCGCGTCCTTCACCTTCAGAAGAACGCATTTCTTTTGATAAACCATAGGCCTCTTGCCACTTCGACAATGCTTTGTCTAGATCGTGCTTTTGAAATGCAGCTTCACCTTCTGCTTCAAACTTCTTGAGCTTGTCTATCGTCTCTGCAGTTTGCGGGAGTATAGGCAAATACTGAAGTGTTGGATCTTCTTCATTTGCAGGGGCTTTAGAAGCTTTGATAGCAGCTTCGGCAGCGGGTGTTGTCGTCGTCTTTACACCGGAAGCAGCTATTGCCGGCAAGCCGATAGACAGGGCAAGCAACAACGACATTGTCGTTCTTGTAGAAGACAAGAGATTGTTGTAATTCACAGAAGTCCCCTTCACTCAAATGACAGAATTATCGAACCCTATTATAAGAGAGAAGCCTTCGTAGTGGCAGATA
>JAKFVJ010000119.1 GCA_021732245.1 Candidatus Obscuribacterales bacterium
GTCTAAGGCGAGTTTCGCCAAAAACATTTTTGGCAATGATTTGTTGGCAGATAGACTCAGTCTTACTTCCTTGTCCTCATCATTTACAAGCACCGCAAGAATGCCAACCGGCGTAGAAGAATTTTCCGCTACACGCGCTCTCACTGATGCATCGCTTGAAAAAGCCAGTTCTTTTAAAAGTCCGGTTGCCACTTCCGGATTGCCGGCTGTTATATAGTCTTTGGCAATTGCTCTTGATACAAACATCCTGATTTACCCCTTTTTTAGAAAAACAGTCCAGTCTAATCCGAGCCGCGCTCGAAAAAAACGTCCTATTTATTTCGTGCTTTAACGGCTTGCCGTCTAAGCTTTCAACACATCTTCAAACATTAGGTCCATAAAGACATCGAGCGGTTGAGGATCTTTGACTGTTTTGGCTCTCATAACAGCACCACCCCAACCACAGGCGAATAGTTCTGCAATTTCTTTAGCCGATCTATTGTCTTTAATCTCACCGGACTTCTGTCCTTCTTCTATACACTCCGCAAATAGATTGCGCCATTTGTCCATCACTTTGGATAATTCCTTGCGCAAGACTTCGCTTTGATCGGCCATTTCTTGGCTTAGATTTCCAATTAGACAACCTTTGCGGCACTCCTGAGCAACAAGCATTGCTTTGCCTGTTTCACAGTATGTCCGTAGTCTTTCCAGCGGCTTTTGCTTTGGATTACGTAGAATCGTCTGCAAATTAGCTGAATAGTCTTGGTCAAAGAAGTGAATGATTTCAACCGCGTAATTTTCTTTGCTGTCAAAGTAATGATAGAAAGATCCTTTCGGTACGCCTAAAGTGTTTAGCACTTCCTGAATGCCGGTGTTGGTATAACCCTTTTCCAACATCAGATCCATGCCAACTTGCAGCAACGCTGTTTTTGTTTCTTGCTTTGTCGCAGTTTTAGGGCTCATGATTCACCTTATATAGAAGCTGGTCATCCCGGTTCATACTTATAGAATAGACCGGTCGGTCTAGTTTCGTCAAGCCCACCCATTTTGACGTAATTGTTGTCCCAAAAGTCTCCCCCTGTTAGCATTTTGGGAATTCCGGCTTGACAGCAGTCCTTATTAA
Source organism: Candidatus Obscuribacterales bacterium (assembly GCA_021732245.1). Classification (GTDB taxonomy): domain Bacteria; phylum Cyanobacteriota; class Vampirovibrionia; order Obscuribacterales; family Obscuribacteraceae; genus SBAT01. The sequence goes on from JAKFVJ010000119.1 coordinate 1,103, forward strand.
ACTTATACTGTAATACATGTATTACGTGTATTACAAGGTCTCCTTCTATGTATATGTTGAACGTTCGCCTAAACGAAGAAGAGGAAGGGAAGCTCAGCCATCTGCTAACTTCCATGAAGTCCGCCAACAAAAGCGAATTGATCAAGCAACTGATTAACGATCAGTGGGTCGCCTCACAAGCAGGCAAAACTTTTTTGGAAAGGCGCGGGTCACATCCCGAACATTTGCTTTCTGAAGGTGAAACATCCAGGCAAAAAAGAAAAGATGCTTTAGCCGAGCACTATGAAGAAAGAGCTAAGCGTAGGCAGAAATAATGTCATTCGTTCTAATTGACGCGGGGCCCATAATCGCCTACTACAACAAATTTGATAAGTGGCACAAACCCATCACGCAGTATTTCGAAATTGAACAAAGACAATTCATAACGACCTGTCCTTGTTTAACCGAAGCGCTCTATCATCTGCGCTCCGATTTCCGTGTCCAAAACGAGTTATTATTGGATTTAGCCAGGGGTCTCTACCAAGCTGAATCACTGACACCATCTGATTTTTCAAGAATCGCCGAACTCAATATCAAGTATGCCGATGTTCCGGGAGACTTTGCCGACCTATCACTTATTACGATATCTGAACGCTTAGGAATAGAAACGATCGCCAGCCTGGATAGTGATTTTGAAATCTATAGACGCTATGGGAAGAAGCACTTTAAAAGAGTTTTCCCTAGCTAACAACCAAATGCTTTTGCAGCATCCTCTTTATGTCAGCCAAAAGAGTCGGCTTCTGCAAATAATCATCCATGCCCGCGGCAATGCATTTATTTCTATCGCCATGGCCAGTTAAGGCAATAATTGGCACACGCTTGTGTCCGTTCTGTTTCTCAAGCTCACGTATCTGTAAAGTTGCATACAGCCCGTCCATTCCGGGCAGTCCAATATCCATGAAGATCAGGCAAATGTTATCGGGAAAACGAGCTATTGCCGCCTCTGCCGTACTTACAGCTTCCGTTTTGAAATCACCAAGCATGGCAATTTGCTTCTCTGTGACTAAACGCACAATTGGATCATCTTCTACAATAAGTATGGTCGATTCGGTCATGACTCGCACAATTCCCTCACAAAAGGCACCTCAAACCAGAAAGTTGAGCCTTGTCCCGGCAAACTTATAACCCCGATGTCTCCCTTCATTAGATCAACTAATTCTCGGCAAATACTTAACCCAAGACCTGATCCGCCTTGCACGCGAGCGGTTGCAGGCGTAGCTTGCTGAAACGGCTGAAAAATCTGTTCTTGTAAATCTTTCGGAATTCCTATGCCCGTATCGATGACGCTAAAGCGAACGACGACTTCCCGGTCATTTTCATGCTTAAGCTCAGCACTAAGATCAATACTGCCGACGTTTGTGAACTTAACAGCATTGTAGGCCAAGTTTAGAAGCACTTGTCTTACGCGCAACTCATCACCGCAAACAACCTCAGGAATATTGTCGTCACAAGTACCGGTTGTTCTTAAACCTTTTTTTGCGGACTCACGAGCAATTAGCTGTCTTGTATCTCCAATTACAGATCGCACTGGAAAATTCCTATGCTCCAAGACGACTTTACCTGATTCAAGCTTGGCTGTTTCCAGAATATTGTTCAGCAAATTGAGAAGTCGCTTCGATGATTCAAAAATTGCCTTAACGGCCGCGTTATTCTCACTACCCAAATCTTTCATGCTCAATAATTCGGTAAGTCCAATCACACCGGTCATTGGTGTGCGCACCTCATGGCTTATCGTCGACAAAAAGCGACTTTTTATTTCCAGCGCTTGTTTGAGTTTTTCATTTGTTTGGGACAAAAGAAAAGCATCTGCCTCGCGTTGCTGTTCCATTCGCCTGCGCTCCGTCAAATCACGCGTAACTTTGGCAAATCCAATCAGCGTATGATCTTCATCATAAATAGCAGTAATTAGAACATTTGCCCAGAATGTTGTTCCATCTTTCCGCACGCGTACGCCTTCTTCTTCATATCGTCCATCCCTGCGTGCGATTTCTAATTCCCTATCAGGATGTTTTGCTTTGCGATCGGCTTCAGTATAAAACTCCGAAAAGTGCTTACCAATAATTTCGTCGGCACGATAACCCTTTATACGTTCGGCACCCTCATTCCAGCTCATCACATATCCTTCAGGAGTGAGCATGAAAATTGCATAATCGCGGACACCACTTACAAGCAAACGAAAAATCGTTTCTCTTTCTCGCAATTGCTTTGATAGCAAGTCTTGTGCTTCAGCCACAGGTTCCTCCCCCAGTAGAGAACCATGCCCCTACGGTATCTTTTCAATGATGGAAGGGAACCTCATTAGTTCCCATGACAATGGGTTTCCGGACACCTAAATTTAAGTATACCCCGTTAATAATGGCGACTTACAGAAATAGCAAAAGTACCAATATCGCCCACAGGCTGGGCTTTACGAGAATTCAGTACTTTGATATTTTTCGACAATCAAGCAAATTGTCGATTATTTGCAAATTGTCGAAAATCCTGTTATTGTATTGTCCGTTGAACCCAAACTCTATTCAAAACAAAAATGAACAAGCAAAGAAAACCAACAAAGGCAACTGTAGTTTTAGAAAAACTGCAAGACGATATTCTTACCGGCAAGTTGGCGCCGGAAGAGAAGTTGCCGATTGAAGTTTTGAAAAAGAAATATGGGCTTTCCGGTAGTCCTTTGCGCGAGGCGTTATCAAGGCTTGTCGTAAATGGTTTGGTCAAAGAAGAGCAGCAGTGCGGCTTTTGTGTAGCACCACTCTCACTTGACGAGTTCTACGACATCTATGATATACGCGCACGCATCGAAAGCATGGCTTTAGAAATGGCCATTGCCAATGGTGACGATGCCTGGGAAGCTGACATTCTTGCCTCCTGGCACAAGTTTTCCAAATACATCGATCCTAGACTGAATAAAAATGTTGATCCGAAGAAATGGGATGAACTACAAAAAGAATTTTTGTTCTCATTGGTAAAAGCTTGTGGTTCTCCATGGCTTTTGAAAATTCGAGCAATGCTCTTTGAACAAACAGCTCGCTATCGCGCAGTTTGCATAAGTGCAAAAGTCCATGATGAAAAAGGAACAATTGGTCTTTTGAAGATGGATGAAAAACTTGTGGCAGCAGTTCTAGCGCGAGATGCACAAAATGCCTGTCAAATTTCTGAAGAAGCGTATCGCATGTCGGTTGCCCATACAGCCGAAGAGCTTAAGAAACGAATGCCGGAAGGCATAAAACATACCGAATCGCACAACGAGCGACGAGAAGAGAAACGACGAAAACGTTCTTAATCTCGACGTTTAAATTTCTAAGTTCTTAGGGGCGCATTGCATGCGCCCGTCACTGACACATTTGAAAACAATCACCCTGCCCTTCGCCAAAGGAGTAGTTCAATGTCACTTACCACAGCAAAAACTTACGTCCTCATCTCCGCAATGCCGACACCTAATGGCAGGTTGCACTTAGGTCATATTGGTGGCCCGTTTCTTTCCATGGACATTCTGGCAAGACATTTACACATGGCTGGGCACAAAGCAATTATGGTGTCAGGCACGGACAGCTACGACTCTTATGTCACCTGGCAAGCACAAAGAGAAGGCTTGACGCCCCTGCAAATTTGCAACAAGTATCACGAGCAAATTGCCGGCGACTTGGCGGCAATGCAAATTGGCGTGAGCAAATTCATCAACCCACTGACATTACAATGGTCAGGCAAATACCAGCAGTGGCACCATAAGCTGCTCAAGCAATTGCAGGAAGCTGGTGTTACAAAGACTCAACAAGAAACAATAGGCGTCGATGCTGAAGGTAATTTGGTCACCGGCTGGAGACTTTCGGGCAATTGCCCAGTCTGCGAAGCATCCGTAAGAGGTTACTTCTGCGAAGACTGTGGTGCTCACTTCCGCCCAGAGGAAGTTGTGAATGTCGATAAACCTGCAGACAAAACGGTCGTCACCAATCTGTTCATGGAGCTACCTCAAGATTCCAAC
>JAKFVJ010000437.1 GCA_021732245.1 Candidatus Obscuribacterales bacterium
TTGGATCAGCTTTCAAGCCTTTTGTTTACTTAACAGGTTTTCTAAAAGGACAAATTACTCCTGAAACGATCATTGCTGATGAACCAATCACAATTAAGCAAGGTTGGGGATTGCCTGATTGGTCACCGAAAGACTTTGACCACAAATTCATGGGTAAGATTACTGTCCGCAAGGCCCTTACGCTTTCTCGCAATGTACCGGCTGTGCGCATTGGACAGATGGTCGGCATAGATAATGTAGTTGAAACAGCGCGACTAGCCGGTGTCACAACCAAGCTCGACAACAACTTGTCTCTTGCGCTGGGAAGTTCAGCTGTTTCGCCTTTGGATATGGCGTCTGCTTATTCCACATTTGCACGCGCTGGAATTTCTATTCGCCCGCAAGTAGTTCGCCGCATAGAAAATAATCGTGGTCAAACAATTCAGGTGTTCGAATCAAAAGTCGACAAAGCATTTGAGTCTCAGCCTGTGAGCACTCTTGTCGATATCATGCAGGATGTCGTGAAGATGGGCACAGGCACACAAGCACGTCTAGCCGATAGACCGGTCGCCGGTAAAACAGGCACGGCAGACGAGGCAAAAGATATTTGGTTTATTGGTTTCACTCCTGATTTAGTCACTGCAGTTTGGGGCGGCAATGACGACAATTTGCCTATACCGGGTACTTTTGTCACAGGCGGCACTGTCATGGCAAAAATCTGGCGTGAGTATAACCAGGCTTATTACGAAAAATACCCGACACCTCCTGGTGCTTTCATGATTCCAACACCAGATAGTGGATTGAGTGGTGCCGAACAGGAGTTGCTCAAAGAAGAAAACCTAGAGCCGCAAACAGCATTGCCAGGCATGGAAGAAATAAATAGACAACCGCAAGAAGCAAAACCAATGCAGCCGATGACTCCGCAGCTTGATCAAATGCCGCAACCAGCTCCTGCACCGGATACGTCTTCCGTTCGCATAATTACACCTTCACCTGCGCCCAGTCGTGAGGCTCCACCGCCGGATGCAACCGGTGAGCCTTTAATAACACCGAGTGAGCCACGACCAAATTCGGAAGGCAGACCGGCTGGTTCTTTGCCGCAAACAGGACCTCGTGTAATTATGCGCTTGCCAACTCAGCCTGAAAGCAAGATTTCTAATAGCGAATCCTCTGGAAATCGCAGTAATCAGCCTGCGGCCATTATGATGAAATTGCGCTAAGACTCGGGCTTCAAGTCTTAATACATTTGGGCATAGCCAACTGCTAAGATCTGCACGATCTAATAGATGTAGGCGGATCCTGGGCATTCTTGCCCCGGACAAGAAAGGCAATTGTGACCATGATGACGACGGAAAAGTCTTCCAGCGAATCTATAGAAGATGCCGGCCATATTGCTATTACACCCAAGTCATCACGTGCCGTAAAAATTTGGATAGCCCTGGTGATTGTTGTCCTCGCTGTATTGTGGTTTGAGACGCGCCACAACGTCGGGCAAAACTTCAACCTTTTTTTGAGTGGTGAAGCAGACACTGTCGGTTCAGAAATATTTGTAGACGGCAAGAGAGTTGGTGCCATGGTAGCCTCCGGTGATTCCGGTTTGGGCGGCGGTGCCTTTTGGACTCATATCAATGATGGTCCGCATTTGATAGAAGTTCGCAAAGCGGAATTTGCTACTTTCAGTAAACAAATAAACATGAGGCGCGAAGATTACATCGGCGTCAATCTAAAGCCAAAAAAACACATTGAGGAAGGCGATCCCGAACTCGATGCACTCGGAGGGGACTAGTTGTGATTGTTGAGCCAAGCGCAGGCAAGATGGTGGGAATTCTAGGAATAGCTTCAATACTTGGACTGGCATATTTGATGTCCAACAACCGCAAGGCAATTAACCTGCGTTTAGTTATTAGCGGACTTATTTTGCAGCTGATCACTGCCGTTTTTGTTTTGAAGGTTGAGTTTGGACAAAAGCTCTTTCAGTCAATAGGCGATGTAGTGACTGCTGTCCTTGGTTATTCAGACAAAGGTGCAGGGTTTGTTTTCGGACCGCTAGTCAGCAAACCGGAAGTTCTAATTCAGATATTTGGACCAGGTTCGGATTACATATTTGGTTTTCGCGTCATTCCAACGATCATTTTTGTTTCTTGCTTGGTGAGTATTTCTTATCACCTGGGAATCATGCAGAGAATTGTTCAGGTAGTGGCTAGAGTAGTTGCTTTCGTGATGGGAGCCTCCGGCGCTGAAGCTATATCCAATGCTGCCTCGATATTTGTCGGACAAGTGGAGGCTCAATTGTTGATTCGTCCTTATGTGGCAACTATGACTATGTCCGAACTTCTTGCTGCAATGTCCGGTTCGATGGCGTGCGTTGCCGGTGGCGTCCTTGCCGTCTATATAGGAATGGGTATAAAGGCTTCATATCTGCTAACTGCTAGTTTGATGGCAGCACCAGGTGCTTTGGTTATTTCAAAAATAGTTTTTCCGGAAACAGAACACTCGAAGACTAAAGGCACAGTTGAAGTCGAAGTCAAAAAGACAAGCATCAATTTAATTGATGCAGCAGCTCACGGCGCTTCAGAAGGACTGCGCATTGGTTTAAATGTTGGTGCAATGCTAATTGCCTTTATCGCCCTTATCGCGATGACCGATGCCTGTCTTGGTTTTGTCGGTAGCAAACTTTATGAAGTCGGATTGCGCGCCGATGCTGTCGGTTTGAATCTTGCCACCCTAAAGCTGCAGGACATCTTTGGTGTTCTCTTTTCACCAGTTGCGTGGCTTTTGGGAGTGCCTTGGGTCGATGCTCACACTGTTGGTCGCCTGATGGGTGAGAAGTTGACTATCAACGAGTTTGTCGCTTATTTGGACATGTCTTCAATATTAAAGGGCACAAGCGAGATACACATGGGTCACCAGGCAGAAACGATTGCCACATTTGCTCTTTGTGGTTTTGCCAACTTTTCCTCTATCGCTATGCAAATTGGTGGCATCGGAGAAATTGCACCATCGCGCAGACATGATTTAGCAAAGCTTGGTATTAAGGCACTTATTTGCGGCACGCTGGCAAGTTATATGTCTGCTGCCATTGCAGGTTTGCTTATCTAACTATGTCTTTTCCGAATGTAATTAGAGGCGCCATTTGGGTGGCTATCGCAACTGTTGGTGCGGGCGCTCTTAGTCATATTGCTATAGTGCGAGGTGAAAGTATCAATGCTGCCTGGTTGCTGCTGGCGGCTCTTTGTACATTTGCTTGTGGTTATCGCTTTTACAGCAAGTTCATCGCTGAAAAGGTGTTTGCCCTTGATGATTCGCGAAAGACACCAGCTGTTGCAATTGATGATGGAAAAGATTATGTGCCGACTCACAAGTGGGTCTTGTTCGGACACCACTTTGCGGCAATTGCCGGAGCAGGTCCTTTGGTGGGTCCAATTCTTGCTGCACAATTCGGTTATTTGCCTGGGACTTTGTGGATAATTCTTGGAGTTGTACTTGCCGGTGCCGTACAAGACTTTGTTGTTCTTTGTGCTTCGATGCGCCGCAATGGCAAATCACTTGGTGCTATGGCTAAAGAAGAAATCGGGCCATTTGCAGGCGTACTGTCGTTGACAGCGATACTTCTAATCATGGTCATTTTGATGGCAGTTCTTGCCCTTGTCATAGTCAATGCATTGAAGGCTAGCCCATGGGGGGCGTTTACGTTGCTTATGACGGTGCCCATTGCAATTGTCGTTGGCATTTACATGCGCTCTATAAGACCAGGTAAAGTGCTTGAAGGATCAATTCTCGGTGTGTTGCTGACCGTTGCTGCCGTGATAGTGGGCAAGTATGTTGCTGAAAATCCGGATCTCGCTCCATGGTTCACACTTACAGGTACCCAACTTTCTATCTCGATAATGATTTACGGATTTGTAGCCTCTGTTCTGCCTGTCTGGGTGCTGCTTGCGCCGCGTGATTATTTGTCTGCCTTCATCAAGATAGGGACGATTGGCCTATTGGGCGTAGGAATTTTTGCTCTTTGCCCAAATCTTTCAATGCCTGCATTGACCGTATTCACCAATGGGCAAGGACCCATATTCTTCGGCAGCATTTTTCCTTTCTGCTTTATCACGATAGCCTGCGGAGCAATTTCCGGATTCCACTCTTTGGTGTCCTCAGGCACGACTCCAAAGATGATTGCTAAGGAAAGTCATGCACGAGCAATCGGTTACGGCTCGATGCTCTGTGAAGCTTCCGTGGCGATAATGGCAATAATTGCCGCATGCGTTATTACGCCAGGCACTTACTTTGCCATCAATTCTCCCAAAGGTGTTGTTGGTGAAAGTCCTGTTGCCGCAGCCGGCATGATTTCCTCCTGGGGGTATCAAGTCTCAGCTGATGAAATGAGCAAATTGGCTGCTGATGTTGGAGAAAACAGTCTCTGGTCCCGCACAGGCGGCGGACCAACGCTTGCCGTGGGCATGGCTCACATATTTTCCAAGGCTCTAACTCAATTTGGACTCGGTGCAAAAGAAGCGGCCAGTGGTCTGGCATTCTGGTATCACTTTGCCATAATGTTTGAGGCGCTTTTCATTCTTACTTGTCTGGATGCCGGCACAAGAGTGGGCAGATTTCTATTACAAGACTTCCTTGCATTGATTTGGAAACCGTTAGGCAAGACTGATTGGTATCCGGCTGTCATTTTGAGTTCTTTCCTGGTCGTAGCCGGCTGGGGTTATTTTCTCTATCAAGGTGTTATTGATCCATTAGGTGGCATCAACAGCTTGTGGCCGCTATTTGGCATTGCCAATCAGTTGTTGGCAGTTGTTGCCTTGTGCGTTGCTACAACTTGCATTATTCGCATGGGTAAGGCTCGCTATTGCTGGACTACACTTGCGCCGCTTGTCTGGCTTCTTTGCGTAACGACAACGGCCGCGGTGTTAAAGGTGACCAGCGCCTCGCCGAAGCTTGGATTTTTGTCACATGCGCAAATGCTTGCGGATAAAATCCAATCCGGACTTGTGCCAGCCGCCGATATTGGCATGACTGAGACCTTGATCTTCAATGATCGTCTCGATGCTGTTATGGCAGTTGCCTTTCTTGCCATGGTGTTTTTAATTGTTTTTGAAGCGGTTCGGTCCTGGTTTGGTAAGCCTAGACCACAC
>JAKFVJ010000291.1 GCA_021732245.1 Candidatus Obscuribacterales bacterium
AATGCAATCGAGGAAGAGTTTAAGCACGCAGTTATGACTGGTGACGCCGAGAAGGCCCAGTTTTTCATTTCTCAGATGGAAGCACTAGGGCGCGACGGGAAGGCTGAGCGAATGCAAGTAGTTCTCGATGATCTCTTGCAGCGTTATCCTAAACTCTTTAAGAAAAAATAGAATTACATTTCTTCCTGACTTTGCCTAACGACTTACAGTGCTTGAGATTGTCTCGGTGCCGAGATTAAGTTCCTTATGGATTGATATTGGTCTAGGTTTGTGAAGCGCTAGGACATTCTGTTCAATTGCAGCGGAAATCTCATCGAGCGGAAGGTGACTTAAATTGTCCACTGAAAAGGGATTCTGTAACTCGCAGCCAAGTTGGTCAAGTGAAAATAACGGATAGGCAACCAGCATTGTGAGCGCAGGAACCAACCAATTGTGTCCGACGATGTGAATCAAGGCAAAAGGGAGCGTGAGCAGGAAAATTATGATGAATCTACGAATTTTAATTGTATACGCAAGTGCAAGCGGGGTATTCATAATGCGCTCACATGCTCCTATGTGATCAATCAGCAGCGCACGTTCACGATCAATTTGCATGAATGCAAACCTATCCATGTCTCCACGCTCGTACGCTTGTCTTAATAGTAATGCGAGCTTTTGAGCTACATGAGCAGGCATATGTTCGGCATTGTGTAATTCAGCTGAGGGCTTCCGTCCAAGTAGTTCTTCGAATTTTGAAAGGTTATCCGAATTTCTCAGTGAAGCGCAACAAGCATAAGGAAAGGCTGCTACCCAGGCGATGAATTCATCCTGCCAGGCAGGGTCTCTTGGTCCGTAAGTAAGTCCGCTAATTGCGATGTTTCGTGCTTGGTTGACGATTCCACCCCAAAGTTTGCGTGCTTCCCACCAGCGTTCATATCCGGAGTTTGTTCGCAGCACGAGTAGTAAGCCTAATGCTGCACCGATAAACTCATAAGGTGCTACAGGTAAACCGAGAGCTATCCCGGTTGAATTTGCTAGAAGTGCTGATAGGCAGCAAATAGCCAGCGCAACTAACCCCATAATACACACGTTTGGAAGTATGTGAGGGGTGATGGAGCCATCTATGGCAAAGGCGTGCTGCCAATACGTTGAAGTACGGCTGTCAAACACTTGCGTTAGTAAGCCTTGGTCTCGATTTGTCCGTTTCATTTGTTACCTCCGTTGCCGGTAAGAATTGTCCATTTTCGCTGTAGCTGAAAATTTCTCCTGTTTGGAATTTGTATGTCCATGCGTGGATGCGCAAATGTCCTGCTGATAAGCGCGACGCTACTGCTGGATGTGTACGTAAATTTTCAATTTGAACAAGCACATTCTCTTGGATGGCAACATTCTCTTTCTGGTCCTCACTCAATCCCCCATAATTCTCTTTGACTATACGTCGTGTCGCCTCCGCGTGAGAGAGCCACGCTTTAACTGCAGGTAGATCCTCCAGCTGTTGCGGTTGAAGAAGACCTTTAATGGCACCACATGATGAGTGTCCGCAAACTATAATGTCTTTTACTTTGAGTGCGGATACGGCGAATTCAATTGTGGCAGCTTCGCCACCATTGATAGCACCGTAAGGCGGGATAATGTTGCCGGCATTACGTAGTACAAATAAGTCACCGGGGTTGGTATTGGTGATTAAGTTGGGATCAATTCTCGAATCGGAGCATGTGATAAAAAGGACCTCCGGATGTTGCCCTTTGTCTAGTCGTTCAAATAAGGATCTTTGTGATTCGAAAACATGGGATTGAAAGTGATGAAGTCCCTGTATAAGCTTGTGCATATGTCCTTCCTTGCTGACGCATTACTGTTGCGACCAGATACTTTTGGCCTTTTTAATCGCTGAATGAAATTCCCTTGTTTCCTGCCGATCGGGTTCAATAAATTGAAGTCCGCCCAAAACCCAATCGGCTAAAGATTCATCTTTTAAACGGTAGTAGACATTGCGCCCTTCACGTCTTTCCAATACCACCCTGTGTGCTCGCAAGAGCGCAAGGTGTTGAGAGACGCCGGACTGACTTGTGTTGACAATGTCGACAAGCGTTTTGACATCCAGCTCTCCGTTTCCCAATTCTTCAACTATGCGAATTCGAATTGGATGGGACAATACCCCGAATAGCTCGCTCAATTCTTTGGCAACTAGAATCCTATAAGGCATGGCAGTCACTCATTAAAACTATCAATATATTCAACTATTTGAATATATTGATAGTTTAGCATATTAGACGATTGGCGCAAGGGCATGTCCTTTTATTGCAATCATTGGTTTGTAATGACTTCAACCAGCGCTTCGGGATTGTTTGCAGTCCTGGGGTCAGTGTATATTGCCTTATTTGCTTGTAAATTCAGGACCAACCGGGCGACAGCATAGATAGCCAGAGCCGACAATACCCCGGTGAGGAAGTCGGTCAGAGGTACCATTACTGCCGTATAAATCATCAAAAAGGTGTTAAGTGCCCCGGTTGCGCGTACCTCCTTAATCTCAGCTGGTTTAACCATGTTGGTGGCTACCCAAATCAAAATTCCACCAATGCACGCCATTGGTACCATTTCCAGCCAAGGGGCAAGAAACAGTGCCAAGGTAATTTTGAATATTCCTTTGAAGTATCCGGCAAAGGGAGTCACAGCACCGGCTCTAATACTGGTTGCTGTCCTTGCCAAGGCACCCGTACAGGGGAAACCATTGAAAATCGGTACGAAGATTTGTACCAAGCCTTGCCCCCAAAGTTCTTTGTCGGGATTGAATGGTGTTTTCTTGTTATTGGACAAACGATCAGCCATGGATGAGCAAAGAAGGCTTTCAATTGCTGATACGAATAGTATTGCCACAATGAAATATGCACAGTCCAACAAAACTTGATTGGTCAAAGGTGGCAGTGTTGGCGGCGTGAAGAAAAAGAAGTTTGAAGGAATACTGCCAAACTTTTCACCAATTGTTGCTATGCCGTGAGTACTAAATACAGTTTCTGCAAGTATCGTACACACAACCAATGCAATTAAGGGAGCAGGAATAAAGACGGATATCTTGAGTAATACACGGGTTATAAGAAAAGTAAGTGCCGCTAAGAAAAATGCATAGCCGTTGAATTGGCCGATATGTGTAGCAATCAATTGGGCCTTTTCAAAAAAATCTCCCCGAATCGTAGCTTGCAATCCGAGCACTTCACTGAAGTTTGAGAGACCAATTACTATGGCGATACCGACTGTAAATCCGACTACAATTGAGTTTGGAACTGCTTTGACAAGTTTGCCCATTCCAGTCAAGCCCATTAAAAGAAGCAGGACGCCGGCTACCATGCTGCAGAAGATAAGCATGCCGTGGGCTTCATTGAAGTTGCCACCATTTGCCGGATGCCCGTACTTGCTCATCAGCCCGGCAATTACTGGAATAAATGCGGCCGTTGGTCCATAAACTTGATACTTAGAGCCGCCCCAAGTCCTTCCTACAAGACAAGCCAATGCTCCGGCAATAATTCCTTGCTCCGGTCTCAGTCCCATAGCCATGGCAAAACCCATCGCCAGCGGAATGGCTGTTAGTGCCACAACCAGTCCGGCGCTCATGTCGCGATAAAGAATGCTCCATTTGTTTGCACCGGTAAAGTCTTCAAATCGACTATCGAAAACTTTGTTGAATTGAATAAATCTCGCAGCAGCGTCTTGAAATACGTTGCTATTTCTTTTTTCTATAAGGGCATTTTTTGTTGTATCCATTCGGCTATTCACGGTATTTCCAGACTTTCACTTAACTGACTTTGGTCTACAAAAGCACCACATTGGTCGCCTTTGTTTTGTTTTCAATGTTGGCTAAAAAAGATGTATTGTTGTCGACTAGAAGTTGCAGGGATTCATATTTTTTGCCAATCTCTGATGCTAGATTTTGGATGCTTCCTGATTGCAGGAAAACCTCAATCGGCACCTGAGGAAACCGACAGGTCAGTTCACCTTTCAACTTCTCAAGTTCTATGTGCTTTTGGCCGAAGGCAATATGATGCTCATAGACTTGTTTCTGTGCTTTAAGTGTCGAGTAAGGGATGGCTGAATGCCACGGTTCACTGACAGCGGAAGCTAAAATTAGTCTGTCGATCTTGGAGTTATCTTGCTTGATAAGCCAGTTGGCTAGGCGGGCGCCCCCATCCTGCACATCGCTAGAGATAATTGCGCAAACATTTGTGCCGGTCTTGGTCTCATGTTCTTTGATCGATTTTCCGCCAAGTTGTACACCAATCATGGCTATTACCTCCGAGCAGTGGATTGAAGAATCGTCATATCGCAAGATTGCTATATGACGATATATACCACACCAGTCAATTTACATCAAGGCTCGTCAATTGTGCGCAACCGCTCTCAGGGCTGGGTTTCCGGCGTTTTTACCCTATAACCTAAAAAGAATGACCTGATACAATGACATCGAAGACTAATTAATTTAATGTGATGACAGAGAGACGGCTGGTAGCCACCGAACTAGCGAAATTTTTTGGAGCGCTTTCAAACCCGCTTCGTGTACAGATTGTAGAAGAGTTGCGTGACCGCGAATTGACGGTTAACGAATTGCAAGCGGCTCTTGGAGTCCCTCATGCCTTGGTCTCACAGCATTTGGGTGTTTTGCGCGCCAACCGTATGGTTATTGAGCGGCGCCAAGGCAAACATGTTCACTATCACTTACGCCACAGCCAGCTGGCCGGCATTATTAAACAGTGCCTGACTTTTGTAAGTCCGGATAAAGTTGAATCTGCCAGAATGCTTGATGCCATTGAATTAGCAGCCAACCTGTGGAGCCAGGATGCCGTTCAAAAGAACCCATCCAAAGGCACAAGAAGCCGTAAGGATAAACAGGCTTGATCTAACTAGCTTGGCTGTTCTTGAAACTATTAGTTATTAACATATTGCGATATCCTGATGTGTTAACATGACATTAGTAAGTCCTAAGAAGTGTTGAACATGCATACCTCCTCGGCAAACCTATCCAAAGGACAATTAGTGGCTATTGGGCGCTATTGCTCGTAGCCGTGTCCACCTTCTTATGCATTTTTTCTTCGCTTGAAATTGAGTCCAGCAATGCCCAACTTGTTGCTGCATTA
>JAKFVJ010000289.1 GCA_021732245.1 Candidatus Obscuribacterales bacterium
TACCATCCCTACTTCTTCTACAATGCCGGAAAACATCACTGCTCCTGGTTCCCCGGATATTTTCGGGGAATCTGAACCTCAAATCGGAGCAATTGTACCGGTTTTTAAGAGGAAATACCTTGAAAACTTCTCTTTAATTTATCTCTCTTTAATATCGGCGACCACGTGCTCACCGGTGGCGCTTTTAACGCCGATAAGCAGCTTCAGGTTAAAAGGCTGCGGACCAGAAGGACCAGACTCATCGGCCGAATTGACAGCTACCTCGCCCTTTACGGTAACGGGAACGAGTCCGTTTTCATCGGGATCTCCGGCACTGACATCACCTATGTGAACAGCGGCAACTTGCCGGCGAGCCTTTAGTCCCTCCAAGGTCGCTGCCATCTCTAGATTGTCTTTGGGCAAGTCGCCGTTGGACTGCATCTTCTTAACTACCTGGCTACCCAGCTCACCACCCAATAGTTTTTTGGTGTTGTCTTCATAGTTGATATAACTCGAGTCAACCAGGTGTGTCGCTACCTGATAAACAAACTGTTCAATAGTTAGCTTGTTACCTTCAGGACCCTCTACTTTCGGATTCGGTCTTGTAGCGATAAGAAGCACATTGAAAAACAGACTGACGCCCAGAGCTATCGGCACTCCCCATTTTTTTGCCAGCTCTTTTGGATCAATTGTCTTAATGCGCCAGTACACTAGTTAAACTCCACTCTGCCTAAAATCCAATTCTTACCTTCTCTATAAAATGTAAGCGTTGCGACTAACTCCTCTGTTTGACCATCCGGTGCTATTGCACGCTGCCTGCCCACTATTCTAACTTTTGCGTCAGTCTTTGTAAGCTTTAAAACTTTCGCGTCTGTGATATCTGCCGCTTCTCCCCAGCCCATGTCTTGCCATTGCCAGGAAAAAACATTTTGAGCATCAAGTTTGGCAATTTCTACCATGCGCTGATTCGTGACAGTCTGCAGCGCCAACCACACCATGACGAAAAAGCCACAAAAGAAAACAAACCACTTATTGATGGAAAAAAGCTTTTCCATACATCAGCCTTCCATTTGCAGAGCCAGGTAATAAACAGCCTGCCGGCAAGCATCCGTATGACTTATGTTGGGATTCTTCGCTTTTATCTCGCGAATCATCTCTAGGCGCCGGGGAATATCGTGTATTGGCTCTGATGTGCAGCACCAATAATCCATGTGACTTGGCACCAATCTAATAGTCCCGTGCACGCCGCCTACTATTAAGAGAGCCTGACTGTCACGTCTTTTTTGCTCATCGCGAGCAAAATTTTCCACAGCCATAACTTCCGCGTCAGTTAAACGTAATATGTCTTTCAATAGGCGCAAATCACTAGGATCTTGGCGCAAAAGAATTTTCATGTGTGAGTTTTTCACAACTGAATCCGCTTGCTCAGCCTGCTTGAAAAAGTCTTTCAATTGCTGCGTAATACAAACAAGCATCATACCGTAGTGGCGGGCACGTCTGGATAAGTCATCCAATAGTCTTGCGCCGGCCTTAAAGCGCATCAACGTTGCAGCCTCATCGATAATGGCTCCGAATCTAATTCCGCGCGCTTTGCTTTCTGCAGCTTTGCGTCTTATGAATTCAGCCAGAATAAACATGGCGATTCTTTCCAGGCGAGGCTCGTTAACTTCGCGCGTATCAAATACTATGAAGTGTTTTTCGGTGTCGATATTTGTATACCCATCGACCAATCCACCAAAAGCTCCTGACTTCGTAAACAGAGACAAACCGCGAGCAAACTGCTGCAGTCTTTCTCTCTGCACCGGATCAACCTCATCATTGGCTGCTTGAGCCGTCACACGCGCCAAGTCAGACATCGTCGGAACAGTGTTGCGAAACCCTGCATCCATGTAAGCCACTCGAATTAAGCCGTCTAACAGCGACTTTTCCTCGACGTTCAATTCTTCGCGACCTTCCGGCGAAAGCATGATATCGAGTAATTGCAGAAGTACACTAATCTTGTCCCCTGAAGGCTCACCTGGTTTATCTTCCGGTCCCAAATCAAAAGGATTCAATATCAAACCGGCGCTCGGACCCAGATCTACATAGGCGCACATTTCCGGTCCAAGTAATTCAGTAATGAATCTATAGGCACCGAATCTATCCACTGTTTTATCAATCAAGACAAAGCGGGTATCCAAAGTCAACATACGCAAAATCATCATAGATACAGCAAATGATTTTCCAGCTCCGGTTGTACCGACAACAAACATATTGTTAGCGTCTTTGCCTGCTCCTCGGAAAAATGGATTTAAAAGCACCGGTTCCCCGGAAGCAATTGCAAATCCAAACGGTACGCCATCAGGAGTACCGCATTCAGCGGTGAAAAACGGCCAAAACGTGCCAACTACTGGTGCCATCATACGATTGACTATTGCCAGTTTGTCTACACCCACAGCCAGTGTCGACTGCCAAGCGTCCAGTTGCAACATTTGCCCTCTGTCAAGCAAGGCGCCCTTATTTTTGAATACCCGGCGAATTTCATCCATGTTGTGCGCCAGTTGTTCGGGCTTTTGCGCATAGGTGTTGATATAGATACCTACATCAAAAGCTTTATTAGCGCTACGCAGGAAATCATGAATAGCAGAAGCTGCCGTACGAGTAGACTCCATGCCTTCGATATCAGGCGTAGCCATTTGAGCGGAAGACATCAAACCGTATTTAACGTCATTCTTAAGTTTCTTGCGCACTTGATCTTGATCACAGGTGTGAATAAACATCGACAAAGTATATTCGACTTGCAATGTCAGCAAATCAACAAGCCAGCCCATCCAAGTTTCATGCGGCGGCTCTTGCAAGTACATTGTCCCTACGTAACGTCCATCCAACCACACATGCTCATCTGCAATTCGCAAAGCAGATCTAGCCAAGCAAGATGCTTCAGAAATATCCGGGCGTGAAGGTGGTGCATCTTGATCGCGTGATGCTAATGATGGATTGAGGTCTGCGTAAATCAGATTCCTTACGTCCTTGCGCTTCATTGCCTCCGGGCGCAAGTTCGATAAGCGTAATTGTTCAGCTACGGTGCGCACCAGTCTATTGAGATTTTCCACATACTCTTCATGCTTCTGCAAAGAGCGTCTGCCGCTCCATGGTTTTGTCATGTTTTGAGTATCAGGAGGCTGATAACTTACGACTACGATGAATTCTCTATCCGGAACAAATTGCACATCCTGCACGCGGCGAAACCATTTGTCAGTGTAGTCCGCGTACCATTTGAGATAATCGTTTTTGGTCTTTATCTGCGATTGGAAACGCGATAAATACTCTTCAACAGATAAGTGTCGTGAGCGAATGATTACTTGAATGTCTGTCTCACAAGAATTAGCCAAAGCGGCGAAATTGCGTGCTAACTGCTCGCGATCAGCTTCGTCAAACAACAGAGCATTAATGCCTTTGCAAGACAGATATTTTCGCATACTGCCGTCGGCAAGAATTACCAGACCCTCGTCATTATCATCTCCAGGGATTGCATGAATGAAAGTAATATCCTGCCAGCTCGCAGTACCTCTTTGATCTTGCGGCGGACCAGACTCACCGTCCGATTGTGTTCCTGGGAGCCCACCAGGGAGCATTTCGCGAATCATTTGCGGAAGTCCGCCTATAATGGCGCTGAAAAAATCACCCTGCGGCACGTTGCGCAAGGACTGACCATCTCCTGAATCGTTCAAACTTCCCGCCATCTTGCTTGGTTCAAGCCCCCTATTGCTCTACTGCTATATACGTCTCCTGTACCTTCTTACCCGGATCGATGATGGTCGCGTCCAGATAAACGATTGCCGGTTCACTTTTGGGCATATATTGGCGCGGTTGAATACCCAACAGAAAGGCAAGCCTATTGCGCCACCAGACCATTGGCTTCATGGTGGGCGCGGCTACAAATACTGCCGCACCGCAGAGAATACCTATTCCTACCCAAGCGCCTAATGGCACATTAGCAATCTTCCAGTCAGGCACCCAAGCAGCCACTTGCGACCCGAAATAAAATGCCAGGGCAATAGCGACGACCATGACAGTCCATTGCAAGAGTGTAAAACCGCGAATCTTGAGCGGTCTGTTCATAACAATGACTTTGTGCACCACGGACATTAAGCACTAACCTCCGCTACAAAATCGATAGCCTGGCTATCATTAGCCTCGCTCAGGCGCATTAGCTTTCTAGCCATTATAGCGAAATGAGAGGGCAGCCTGCCGACTATTTTCGAGAAGTATTCGCGACTGGCGGCAAACTCTCCGGCACGTCTTAATATCTCGGCTACTAAGTACTCGACTTCTGCTCTTTTATCAGCCGGACAAGAGCCATCAACCATAGACTTGCTAAAAGCGTCAGCCGCCAAACGTCTATATTCCGCTGCCTGCACCAGAGCATTTCGGTCATCTGCACACCAGGCGGCATAGAGATACAAATAAGCCACATTGTAAAAATTACGACCTTCTTTTTCAGCAATGATCGCTGCTTGGCGAAACTGCAAGTGAGCAGTAGTCACCGGTGCAGTCAAATAGGCAGGCTCTTCGATTACTTCAAATGATGTCGACCAGTCTGCTCGTCCACAGCTTGGACAAGTAATGACAAAGTATTCTTCATACTGCGGAATGACACCTTTAAAAAATTGCCTTAACTCGCTATTTCTATAGCCGATGTCAATTACCGCAGGCAACTGCCGGGAGTTGAATTTAACTCCGCAGGTAGGACACTTTACTCCAATGTCGGCAACGTACATCTTTTACGTTGTTCCTTTCTCAGGCGTTACCTGACTCATCGTCTTCCTGGTTCGCTTTGGCTATATTTTGCTGATTTATTCTTTTGTCTTCGTGATTTTGCGGCGAATCGGCAACATTTCCGAAATTGTCTTTGGGGGCAGCATTGGCATCCGTGTTAGCGGCTCCTGGTGGCATACCCTGACTTTGCAGCAACGAAGACTCATCTTGACTGAAGCCACCAGAACTTCTCGGCCCACTGAATTCAGCACTTTGTGGTGCCGAGCCCTTCAATATTCTGTCGATAACTGACGAACCTCCGGCAGCGGCTCCAGGTATTGCCGAGGCAATGTTTGGAGTGCCACCAGTATTGGCTAGAGGATT
>JAKFVJ010000282.1 GCA_021732245.1 Candidatus Obscuribacterales bacterium
CAACTGCCTGCGCGCTTTGAAGTTGCGGGAGGTCCTGCTATGGTAAACGGAATGCAATGCGTAATCGATGTAAATTCCGGCAAAGCAGAATCCATTCAACGTGTTCAGTACAAAGAAACAAACGGCAAATTAGATTAAGGCGTCCTCTACCTTTTTCTCGATGACTTTTGAGTCGACTTCGCCGTTGGCGCTCCAGATTTTGTGTCCGGTTTTATCGAGCAGAACTTCTTGGGGAATATAGCCTTGGTAATAGTTCTTGATCATTTGTTTGGCTGATTCTGTTTTTGCGTGATCAACGTCAATAACAATGAACTTAATTTTGCTGTCCTTAAAGTGTTTGTAGAGATCGACCACCCGTTTAGCCTGACGATTGGAATTGAGATCTCCTGAGGCGGCAAAAAAGATGAAAGTAGGACGGCCCGCTTCGTATTCGGTGTCGTCTATTTTTGTTGCCAGAATAGGAAAGCCGCTGTCGGTGTCCTGATAATAAGAAATGCCGTCTCGTAAACGCAAATCTTCGGCAGCAAAGGCTGCCAGGACCGGGCTAAGTGCCAATACGGCTATTGCCGCGGGTTTCAGTAGTTTTTTGAACATTTCTCCTGCCTCTATCTACCAGCGGGTCTATTGTAAGACATCGACGCCGGCTAAATTGGAAAGTGCCGCAGGCTTGAATCCATTAAGAGTTCTAAATTTAATCGCCTTGGCTTGGCTCACTGAAGTCAGAAGCGCGCAAATCATGGACAAAACGCACCCATTTCTGGTGCTCATAGCTCATAGAGTAGTGGTAGAGCGAATTTAAAAGCCGTTGTCCGGATTCGGAACCGGCAGAAAAGGTGTAGTAATTGCCGTCTAAGTCCGATTTGTAGCCCAATTCAAGCTCTTTAGGGCTTATAAGCTTCGTGTCTAATTGATTGATGGAAATTTCGTAGTGGAGGACTTTATCGGCAAGGGATTCAGGAGACTTGCCCAGGCGCTCGAATAACCAGGTAGCTAAGACCTCTTTGGCAGGTCTCTGGGGGTCGGCTGCCTGTAGATATCTGGAAAACTCTTGCAAAATGTCCATATTAGTATTGTAAGCGCTTAAGCTAAATCAGGTTCAGGCTGCCAAGAGGCGAATTATAGTAAATCTTGCCAAGATGTGTTAGAAACGAGCCGGTTTGTTGTAAAATATCTTTGAAGCGCCAAGTTGGTGCGTCACAAGGTTTTATTAACCACGTTAGTGGTTGCCAGGAAAATATTCAGACATCTTCAGTTGAAGGCGTCTTGAGATATTCAAGACAGACGATGAATTGCCTGGTTCGCCAATTTTGGCTCAGGTTTTGCCGTTAGGCTAATGAGACATCCAGTGAAGTTTTTGGAGATACGTCATCAGTAATTCAGTAGTCGGCCCACAGGAATTGGCCGGCATTTATCCCTA
Organism: Candidatus Obscuribacterales bacterium; assembly: GCA_021732245.1. GTDB lineage: Bacteria > Cyanobacteriota > Vampirovibrionia > Obscuribacterales > Obscuribacteraceae > SBAT01. Next base: position 1,418 of record JAKFVJ010000282.1, read on the forward strand.
TTTGAGCAATCTTTCAACCGAGCAATTCAGCCGCATTCTGACGGATGAATTGCTAACTCAGGTTGAGCGTCCCGGACAGTACCTAGGCAATGAATGGGGTGCTGTGCATAAGGATTTTGATAAGGCAACTGTCCGTCTGGCTTTAGCCTTTCCGGATCTCTACGAGTTGGGGATGTCTAATTTTGGGCAAAGGATTCTCTACAACATCGTTAATCGTGAAGAGGACTTCCTCTGCGATAGGACCTATTGTCCCAATTCTGATTTGCAATCCCTGTTACGCGACCAAAAACTGCCTCTGTGGGGTTTTGAATCACGCAAGGAATTAGGCGCATTTGAACTAATTGGCTTTTCATTGGCTTATGAGTTGACCTATACAAATGTGTTGAGCATGCTTGATATGGCTCAAATGCCTGTCATTGCCAGTGAAAGAAATGGAATTTTTCCGCTTGTATTTGGCGGTGGACCGGCCACTGTAAATCCTGAACCAATGGCGGAGTTTTTGGACTTCTTTGTTATTGGCGATGGAGAAGCGGCAATTCCTGCCATCATGGAACGCATCAAGATTTTCAAAGAGAATCTTTTGACAAATAAATTGACCAAGCATGATTTGTTGGTTGATTTAGCCGCCACTGTTGCTGGAGTTTATGTCCCAAGTCTTTATGAACACACTGATGGTCCTGTGGCAAAACCGATAAAGGACTTAGAGATTCCTGAGCGTGTTCATAGACAGATTTATCCGTTGAATGATAGTAATCAACCAACAGAAGGTCCTATTTCCTATCTGAATCTAGTTCACGACAGGCAAGTGCTGGAAGTAAGGCGTGGTTGTGATAGAGGATGCCGATTCTGCCAACCAGGTTATACATTTTTGCCTGTGCGTGAAAGAAGTGCCGACGATTTGCTGCGTTTGTCTAAGGAGTCCTTGCAAAAATCCGGACACCAGGAATATTCCATGTTGTCGCTTTGCGTGAGTGACTACACGGCTTTGCATGAAGCTGTTTCCACATTGAATCGCGAACACAGTCAAAAACGCGCATCGCTTTCTTTCCCCAGCCAACGCGCAGATAGGATGAATCTGGATGTTGCCGAAGAATTGAAAGTAGTACGAAAGAGCGGAATAACATTGGCTCCGGAAGCGGGCACTGAACGGTTGCGTGCAGTAATAAACAAAGGACTTAGCCACGATCAAATTATTTCTGCTATCGAGTCGGCTTATAGTTCCGGCTGGTCATCGGTAAAACTTTATTTCATGCTTGGTTTGCCCACTGAAACAGACGAAGATCTCTTTGGCATTCTGGAGATTTTAAAAGAGGCAAGTGAACGTTGCCGAGTTATCCGCAACACCGATAGAGTTAAATATCGCCGCGGCATTGAGTTTACCTGCACGATGTCCAACTTCGTGCCAAAGCCATTTACGCCATTCCAGTGGTTTGCCCAAATAACTCGACAAGAAACAACAAGACGACATACTGTCATGCGTCAGAAAATAAAAGAGATGGGTTTGCGCAATGTCACCCTCAACTTCACCATGCCTGAGACAAGCCTTTTAGAGTCAGTTATTTCTCGTGGTGACAGAAAAGTCGGCAAGTTGATTCACCAGGCATGGCGCAATGGTGCACATTTTGATGCCTGGGATGATCGGTTCAAGCCTCAGTTGTGGCACGATGCGGCTCGCGAGATTGGTGTTAACCTTGAAGATCTGGCTTGCATCGGTAGAGAAGTCGGTTCGAAACAACCATGGGATGTTATCCATATAGGATTATCTGACTGGTGGCTTGTTAAAGAGTGGGAAAAGGCATTAGCTGTTAAAGAAACGGCTCCTTGCACTGAAAACACCTGCCACGCTTGCGGAGTCTGCACGGAACTCGATACAACACACTTGCTGGCTGCGCCTCGACCGGAGCAGCTTAAGAAGAACCCCTTCGTGAAAGAGTTGGCTGTCTATAAACATGAAGACGACAGTCACCCATCGCTCTTTTTCATGAAGCCGGAAGAACAAAAAAATTATGCGACGAAAACTAAGATTCGCTTTGAATTGAAAAAAATAGGCGATCTCAAATTTGTCGGACACCTTGATTTGCAGCATGCGCTGGTGAGAGCAATTCGCCGCGCGCAAATTGAGATTGCCCATACGGAAGGCTTTAATCCAAGCCCAAAATTGGCGCTTGCCAGTGCTCTTCCGTTATTGCAGGAAAGTTTAGCTGAGGTGGCGGAGATAGAATTGTCTGAGTTAATTGCAGCAGATGAATTTATGCAACGTGTAAATTCAATGTTGCCTTTGGAACTGCGAATAGTCCGAGCAAGAGTGGTGGCATTGCGTTCACCATCTCTGGCGACCAGTTTAAATGGCGCTTCTTATAAAGTTGTCGCTAACGGTCAATTAACTCAGGAAGAAGTTTTGCGTGCAAAGACGCTTATTGATGAACTCATGCAAAAGTCCAAACTGGAAGTCCAAAAGACAACCAAATCAGGCGTTGAGCAATTGACGGACATCAAACCAGGCATCTTTGCCCTAAAGGTTGTTCAGGAGTCAGAACTGACTCTAGAACTGAATTTGGCAACCGGCTCAAAAATGCATGTCAAACCAACCGATGTGTTGAACTTGATTGAAGCGTGTTTGAACCGACCAAAAGTAATCTGGAGCATCACTCGTACAGGGATGTTTGCTTCAGGCGGGGTTTCACTATTCGACCTCGACGATGGACTTGCGGTTTCACAAGAATCCGGCAAGACCTTTGCGACGGCCGATAAATCGTAATAAGGAAAAACACAACTCATGAAGAAGTCAATTGTTATTTCAGAACAAGATAACATTGGGGCATTACTGGAAAACGACAGGGTAGTTGAGTTCTTTGTCAATCGCGGCGAATTGTTGCTCGGCGATATTTACACGGCGTCCGTGGAAAATATTCTGCCTGGTATCGATGCTGCTTTCGTTAATCTCGGCAAAGACAAAATGGGATTCTTGCATGCCAACGATGTTCCCGGACAAGGTCCATTGAAAGAAAGACTAGTTCCAAAGCAAAAACTGCTGGTGCAAATTACAAAGGAGCCGACAGGACACAAAGGACCGCGTGTGTCCACAGCGATAAGCTTGCCCGGACGCTTTTTGGTCTTGGTACCCGAAGAAAGAGGAGTATCTGTCTCACGCCGCATAAGCGAAGTGAAGGAGAGATCACGTTTAAAATCAGTCGTTAACTTGTTGAAGCCACCAGGTGTGGGCATCATCATCAGAACAGAAGGCAAGGGACAAGGCGACCAAGAATTGTTTGAAGACTTTGAAGTTCTTTGGGACCGTTGGCAGTCAATTGTCTCTAATGCTGAAGCTTCAATTGGACCTGCCTTAATCTATCGCGATCAAGATCTTCTTTATCGTGTTATTCGGGATGCTTATTCATCCGATATCAATGAAGTTATCGTCGACAGCGAAGACGGGCAAAAGCGTGCATTGCAATACTTGTCCGGTTGGGCATCAAGAACGACCCAAGTCCTCTGCCACGAGAGCCAGGAGCCAATTCTAGTCTCAAAAGGTATCGACAAGGAAATTGAAGATGCGCTGGCTGAAAAGGTTGATCTGCCAAGCGGTGGACACTTAAATATTGAGCCGACTGAAGCTCTAACAGTAATCGACGTTAACTCAGGCAGA
>JAKFVJ010000283.1 GCA_021732245.1 Candidatus Obscuribacterales bacterium
CCCAATTAAAACCGGGAGAAACGTTGTTGCCGTTGAGAATATTTAGAGTCAAAGGTAAGCCTGCATCGTCGGCAGTGAGTTCAACGTAGTCCATAAAACGTTGCGGTTTGTTTGTGGCCGTTGTGTATTGGCTGGATTGTCCAAGAATTACTACGCCTCTCGCTGCTTGCGAGTCTGGGTCTTGAGCAAACGCCGGCAATGTTATTTGAAGTGCAAGAGTTGCCGTCAATAGCGCGGTAGTGAGGGTTCTCGGTTTCATGAGCCAGTCCTTTAGATTTATGAGACGCAGCAATTGTGTTGCCAATTCTTTTGTGTCGAGATTCATTATAGTGCGCAAAATTACAGTGCGCTAATACTCTTTGTTGGGTATAAAGAATATCGGATACTGCGAGCGCCACTTATGAAGAAAGACAACTCAAAGCAAGCAAATACGGTCGAACCGGCAGTTTCTGAATTGCCGAAGGCGGCGGAGCCGGCGCAACTTGGGCAGGGACCGGCGGATCATCATGAGTTGCCAGAAGCCCCGGAGCATGGTGGCGACGCAGGTCATGAAATTCTGCTGCACGAATACAATGAGTCGGCGAAATTGCTGGGACTGAGTGCAACCACTGAAAAAACTTTGGTGGTGGATGCCGAAAGACAAGGTAAACAACCTGACGACGTCATTTCCGCTTACTTGCATGAACAGCTTCCGAAGCATGATTTTTACGAGCAGCCGGTGTTGCTGGGGACTTAACAGGGTTCTACGATGGCTGGTAGTAGCTAGTCACAAAAATTTTTGCCATTCTGAGGGCTTTAGTCCGAAGAATCTGCCGCAAGTAAATGTGTTCAAGTTGAATAACTTGAACAGCATATCGTCACGGCAGATTCTTCGCTTCGGTGCTTTGCACCTTCACTCAGAATGACAAAGTTACTGCATCGGATTGAACATATCCTGGCTCATGCCGTCTTCGGCGGACTCGGCGTACGTGTGCTGATCTCCGAGCAAGTAACGGCGTCTGCGCACGAGGCGCATGATGCCTTGTTCTTCGGCTTCGCGCCAGCTTTTCACGAGGAAGACTTCGAAGCCTGTATTTTTCGGCAATTCGGCTTCATCGAATTTCAGTCCAGTTTCAAGCGGATTGTAGATGACGTTAGTGACGTGACCGACATCTCCATCTGAGCGAGCGCTGTTGCCCTTCATGAATGAGTAGCGGGGATCAATGTTGCAATCTTTGATAGCGTTAGCTACAAGCAATCTCTTATTGGATTCAGAGGTGATGATCATTTCATCGAACTGCAATCCAAGCATTTTTGCTTTGTATTTTTGCGCTTCTCTATTGCCAATTGTCACCAAAACCATCAGGAAGTTGTGTTGAGTGCGGTTCAACACAGGCAACGCATCTTTAAATTCGCGCGGTTTTCTCCAATACGGGTGACGTCCGATTTCGCGACAGATGAGTTCGTCGTCGGAATTGACGCGTTTGCCGTGGTGTTTGCAGAGTGCTCGATAAGTTTGAGCCATCGCTTCGCCGAGCATGTGAACTTCAAAGCCTTTGAGGCTCATGTTCTCGTGCTCAATTTTGGCAAACATTTCGGCAGCTTCGTGCTTGCTGAAGCCTAGGTGTCGCAAAAAACGCCAGAACATTTTCTTGGCGCGCACAAAGTCAGGCTCGCACTCGGCAATTGTTCCATCGAAATCAAAAAATGCGGCTGCGATTTTGCCGTTGGGAAGAACATAGTTGCGACCTGGCGGCTGGCAAAAGGTTAGTGTTTTGGCTAGATTCATGGTTACCTCATTTGCGCTGTGCGCGTAGCAAGAACTTGCGGTAGGACGATGCGAGAAAACCCCCGACTTGCGAAGGCAAGGTGCAGGGTTTTGAAAATGCTGAATTGGTTTAGCTAAATAGAGTTTTCTAACTGGAAAACGAAGCTGTAATTTATAGCCTTACCTTAGAGGTTTGAATTGCTCTATAAAAGTAGGTCGTCAAGGGGTAGCTCGACATACCTCTGACGGAGCTTCGCTAGTGACCGCGGACAAGGGCGCATGCAATGCGCCCCTACGGTAGGACAGAGAGAAGAGGTATAATTGAAAGCCGCGCGGCACTGCGCTTTGAGAAATTATGATGAGACGTTTATTTTTAATAGCAGCTTTCCTCTTCCTCGCTAGCGGAATAGCACTTCCGTGTCAGGCAATTACTGGTGTCAATCAAGAACTGATTGACGTGCTTTCGCAGCGTCCGGAATTTATGCATCTGGATTATTTCGAGCATCTAATCGGCAGACCCTTTAACGAAAACTCAGAACGCTTCGGTCAAAGAAAGTCTTATTACTGGTACAACGCGACGCACCAAGTGACATATGAGCTTCACCAATTTGAAAGAAGTCCAGGCGAAGTAGTCACATCTAATTTCATCATTCATATGCAAGGTAATGTCTTAGGCATGGCCGACCTTGCATCTTTGTATGGACCAAATGGTCATCGCCTTTTTGACAGCAAAGGCAATGTCTGCACAGCGTATTCATATTCTCCGTACACGTCTCTTGTTTTTGCTTCGCCGCAAGAAAGCTTCGCTGTGCAAGAGGCAAAAGTTATGTACAGCGGACCACCGCTCAAGCGTCCCGATCTCGAAGAGTTGCATGACGTAGAAGTTGGACACATCGGCAGATTGACACCGGGAATTGTTAGACACGGTCGTTGGGATATTCCAATTACACCAATATCCCATCATTTGAAGCGTCATCCATATGATGGCGAAGCTCGCTATCAATTGGCGCAAGCGCATCGCTATCACGGTCATGTAGATGTTGCTATCAATGAATACAAGTCCGCTTGGGCATGTGCAGGAGATGATGAAGAATTGAAAGCGCGTTGCATCGCCGGTTTAGCGGAGTTGCGTGCATTGCCTGCTCCTTATGTGGCAACAGATGTTGTTGTGAATCAGCCTGAGCATGTGGTTACAAACTATGGAAATCGCATGAGATACGCAGGTGATCATACAATTTATTATGACGATCACTATCAGTGCGATCATCAACAGCCGCAGCAACAACAATACAACCAACAGCAAAATGAACAGTTAGCAGGACGGTCGAGTCCAACAATGTAATAGCTCACTAGAAGGGTAAGTTATGTCAGAGACAAATCCGAAATATGTTGAGTTACTGAAGGCAGCAAAAGAAGCGGCACAACGCGCGTACGCTCCTTATTCAAAATTTCCGGTTGGAGCCGCTTTGTTGGGAGATGACGGAAGAGTATTCTCCGGCTGCAACGTTGAAAATGCCTCATACGGAGCGACAAGATGTGCCGAGCAAACAGCTGTTCAGAAAGCTGTCTCTGAAGGTTGTCGTAAATTTGTGGCAGTTGCCGTTCATTGTTCTGAAACTGACGATTGTTGGCCTTGCGGTATCTGTCGGCAAGTCTTAAATGAATTCGCCCCGGAGATTGATGTAATTGTCGATGCCGGCAACGGCTCGGTGACCGTAATCCGTCTGCCAGAGCTGCTTACGAGGTCTTTTTGTCCGAAAGATTTGCCTAGTTAATTCTGCTTGACATCAACTCTTTTCGTGGTTTAATGGACCCAATATGGATAGGAGTCCAAGGCGTGCTATCTTCTGACGCAAGGCAAATACAAACCCAATTACTCAACAGCAGCGACGCTGGAACAGCTCGCTTGCTTCAAGGCGTTTGGGATGGACCTCAAACTAAAGCTTCCGCTACGGACAAAAAATCCGGTGGACCAGCCGCAGCCTTCATGGAAATGATGGACGAAGGACTTTACGGAAAGGCTTACGCGCAGGAATTGCGTGGTGCTAACAAAGTAGATATAGAGACAAAAGTTGCTGATGCGAAAGTACCGCAAGGTTTTCCACCTGCTAATGTTGTCGGTGGCGAAAATGGCTACATTGATTTTGGTGCAAAGGACGAATTAGCTGGTAAGCGCGACGCCAACACCAATAAGTTTCTAAACTTCGTAGATAATCGTTTAGCTGCTTAACTTAAGTGTTTAACGCTTGAACAGCATTCCCGGATAGCCGGTTATCACTCGCTGCAGATGTGGCGGCAGTGATTCAAGCTGCGGCATTCTCATACTCTGGTCGTCACCGGGTCTGTTAATGTCGCTACTCCAAGATCTAAACGACTCAATTTCCGTAGGCCTATTTGGATAACTACGCTCTAGTGGAATGATTACGGCTCTGGTGTAACTGCATGTACCGTCAAGCTTATCGAATTTTGCGAGTCCTACAAAGAAGCGGTGTGGGCGACCATCAATGCTGCGATCGGTGAAAAGCTCACCTTCGGTGGAGATCGTATCAACTTGTCTGTCCGATGTATTCAGGCGCTGGTAGCTGCCATAAATTCGTTTACCGTCAGGCATACCGACGGGAATTGCCATGTCGAATTGATGTAAAACTCTTAGTGTGCGTCTTGGTAGGTTAATTCCCTGACGCTCTAAAGCGCGCTGCATGTATGTGGCCATGCCATTTAGGTCTTCGTCTTCAGAAACGCACACTTCCTGGTAGTCGACGAAGTATTTTTTGAAGCCGGCAATAACTGGATGCTGTGGATTTTTCTCGAGATAAAGCTGAACGTTGTATCCGTCTTTCTCTCGGTATTGGTCTAAGCCGGATGGTATGTACGTCTGCTCTGCTCGTCCCTGCAGTGTCTCTTGCCGCCCGTATTGAGCTTGAAGCGGAATGCGTGGTTGCTCTTGAACGCGGCCTTGTTGAGGATAAGTTGCTGTCCCCGTCTCCTCGACTTTTCCATTTAATACAAACGGCTTGCGCTCTTGAGGATGAGACGTGTAATCCTGAAACGGCGTTGTGTCCTGTGACTGCGCTTCACCGCGTTGCTTTATTCGTTTTAGAGCATCCCATGGTCCAGACACAAATGTTCTCCGCCAGTGACCTACAGAATGCAATAAGTAAAACGCTTTGTCTATGTGAAAAACCGCAGTAAATATTCAGTGAACCGTGTCAGGCGGTTTGGCTGTTGGGCGAACAGACCAAGCAGTCCAAGCCGCTTTTGGCGCTTTTTGGCCTTTTTCTGAGCTAAATGTTTGCTGATCTTGGAGTTTTGGGT
>JAKFVJ010000204.1 GCA_021732245.1 Candidatus Obscuribacterales bacterium
ACGGTGGCATGGGTGGCGAACGTCGTGAAGGTGGCGATGGCGGTCAACGTCGCGAAGGCGGCGCAGGCGGCGAACGCCGTGAAGGTGGCGGCGCATTCCATGGTGGCGGCAGAAGAAGGTAGTCGCCTTTCATGCAAGTCAGTCCTAAATTCGCATCAAAGCTAATTGCTTTAGCAGCAATACCGTGTTTGGCAAACACGGTATTGGCTGCACAATTGCCGGCTGGTCAAATTGCCAAACAGTTAGTTACGTCCGAGGATCAAATTGCTGTTGCGCCGCAATCAACCGTACGCAACCTTTCATCGGACACAATTGAATTAGCTACTAAATTGAACTTGCTGCCCAAGCTTATTCATTTAGAAGAAGAACGCCAAAACGCATCCAGTGACATACAAATAGTTAAGCTTGCTGCGGTCAAGCAAGATCTCGTTTACGAGTTAATGGACTACGAATATGACATTCGCATTACCATGAATCGTATTGAAACAGAAGTTGACAAAGCAAACGACAAATACGCACTGCTTGCCGAAAAACGCGATCGAGCGATTCGCTTGAACACATACGCCAACCTTGTAAGTGGCGGACTGACAGGCATCATCAGCGGCAGCTTGGATTTAGGCCAAGTCAATTACATAGCCCCCAGTACAATTGACACCATTGAAGGCGTCATTCAAACATCACTTTCCGCCTGGGGATTGCACGAACTGCGCGGAGAACACAAATTTGAACGCGGAGTGCCGAATATCCTCTCTTCTCTTCTGGAAGGCAAGACTGACTCAAGACAATACTTCCCTGCAAGCGTCTGGCTCTATTTGAATTTAGTGCCGGAAGATACATTGACGGGGAAAAATCGCCGAGAATCTCTTTTGGCTAGATGGGACAAACTTGGTTTTGGTTCAAGAGGACTCAAGGGGCGAACCCAGCAAGAACGCATGACCAAGGCCGCCGGCATAGCGCAAAATCCACACAGACTGACAGTGCGCCTTTTGGAAGACCGCATGGCCATGCTTATCGACTTGCAAACTGAAGTTAGCCAAATGGAAACAAACTTGCAAGAGATTCTGCAATTCGTTCGCGGCACGCGCAGCTTAGCTCAAAATACTCGCTAGAGTTTTAAATTAGAATACTGAGCTGCCGCCAAGCAATTTGTCAGCCAACTGGTGCTCTAATTTTTCCACTTGCTTCATGTCATCAACAATAAGCACAGCCTGATTGTAGACAGCCGGACCTAAATCTTTTGCCGGCGGCGAAGCGATAGTCGATTGGATTTGGTCATAACGACTTTGCACGTCGTTGACGACCGACCCAATGTTATCCACATCAGATTCAATAGCCGGATCTTGCTTGCGCAATGCTTGCAAATCGGTATTAACTGCAGCGATGTACTGCGACAACTGCGTCATGCGCTTATTGAGTTCATCTATCTGCGCTTTGGCATAAGGCGATCTCTCAATTTGAGAATACTGCTTCATCGACGGACCCATTACCATCCAGCCTTGATCTTCTGCATCTTCCACATACGCAGCCAATGGACTTAACTGTTTGGCGCTGTCCCCTAAATACTGTGCAATGATGCCCAACCAATGAGAATCACGTCCGAATAATTTCAGGTCGACAACTGCACCAACTGTCTGCGGCGTGGCATTTTTCAAATTGACTATACGGAAAATTGCAGTTAAATCTTGATCGACAGTTGCCAGATATCGCTTCATATCGATTAATTTGCCTGCCATTACTTCAGCATCAATATTGCTGCCCGAATTGATTTGATTGTAAAGAACTCCATAGTCTGCTTTTACACTGTCCATTACTTCGTGTGCATCTGCTATCAATGGCTTAATAGCGTCGGCTTTTTCCGGGGGAATATCCATTGAATCCATATCTTCTTCAACAACAGCAATTAAACTGCCGATGTTTGACACTGCTGACACCACATACTTGGTGCGAGCCTCGGCAAAGTGACCGCTGTAAATCTTGAAATTCGGAGTTGCCAGCGTAACAGGATTAGTGCCTACAGCCGGCAGCAATACTGGATATGAGACATCAAGCATGGAGTCTTGCAAAAATTTGGACAAATCATTGATGTCCTTGGTCAGCCTATCGCTGTCTCTTTGAATTTGCCCCATGCTCACAAGAGATTTAACTACTCGCCCTTCCATTTTCTTGAAGTAATCAGGTGGAAGTTGGCTATTGGGAGCATTCGTGTCAGCAGGTGCAACTGTGTTGGGAATCGTATCGGCCGGCAAATCAACTGCCTGACCAAAACTTGCCGGACTAAAACAAATAGTGACAGCCAAGAAAAGGGCTGCAGACCGATAAATACGAACACCGTTGGCACAAATATTCACGACAATACTCCGCTCCGAGATTATTCGGATATAGAGTACCAGCATGACAACGAAATCTAGAAGGAAACACCGCGCGTTTTAGTTTTGCCGAAGCGGGACATTTCGCCTGTCAGCTCCTCAATTCTCTTGAGAATATCGCTTGTTTCACCTTCCAATACAGCATTGCGAACATTATTCATTGCCTGGCGAACAGCAGCTTGTTCAGCCAACAGCCTTCTGGCGGCATTTTTGGCAAGCATTCTTTCCGCATCAGAAAGACAACATTGAGCCTGCATTGTCGCCTCATTGCGTTCAGAGACTATTGTCTCTTCGGCAGATTCAAGGCTGGCTTGCTCAGCCAGGTCTTTCAATTCTTCTCTTGTCAGTCCTTGTGTCCGTACAAGTTCGATATCGACCTTTTTGCCTGTTTGGTCATCGACCACATCAATGCAAAAAATGCCGTCTACATCAACGCTAAAGGTAACCTCGTATTCAAGCGAACGAGGTGAAGCCGTGCGTGGCAATGGAATGGAAAAACGAGCAATTGATTTATTCTCGGAAGCTTTGTCGCTTTCACCTTGAACAATATGTCCCTTAATTGCCTTTTGCTTGTCGGTATTGTTTGTGAGAACTACTTTCTTCTTAATTGGAATATGCGTGTTGCGCCTAAACAGATTGGCCACATGACCATGCGGCGTCTCGATACCTAAAGACATGGGTACAACATCAAGCAACAAGATATCATCCAATTCACCGGCCAAAATGCCGCCTTGAATGGCCGCTCCTATAGCTACTGCCTCATCCGGATTAACTGCTCGCAGCGGATCCTTCTGAAAAATGTCGCGAATGAGTTGTTGGACAGCAGGAACTCTTGTTGTGCCACCAGCCAATAGAATTTGATCCACGTGACTGACATTTAGTTTGGCATCCTCAAGAACTCTTTCCACAGGCAGCCTAGCTGCTTCAACCAAATGCTTGGTCATGCGGTTGAAATCAAAGACAGTAAGTACCGCCTCAAAATCTACGGGATGTCCCTTATGATCTTCGGCAATGAACGGTAGCTTAATAAGTGCGGAACTACAACTAGACAGTTCAATCTTTGCCGCCTCAGCCGCTTCGCGAAAACGCTGCAGTGCCACCACGTTATTTTCAATGTCGATATCACTTTGCTCTCTGAGCTTAGCTTTCATCCAGTCAATAATTACTCTGTCAAAATCTTCTCCACCCAGTTGCATATTGCCGTTTATCGCCTTGACGTGCAAAACGTGATCGTGGATTTCTAATACAGTGACGTCAAATGTACCACCACCAAAGTCAAATACGACGACTCGAGAAGTTTGGTTGATTTTATGCAATCCGTAGGTCAAAGCACTACTTGTTGGTTCATTGACAATACGAACAATGTCCAATCCGGCAATAACCCCGGCGTCCCGAGTAGCTAAACGCTGAGCATCATCAAAATACGCCGGCACCGTAACAATGGCTTTGGAGACTTTCTCTCCCAGGTAATCCTGTGCCTGTTTTTTGAGCTTTTGCAGGATAAGGGCGGAAACCTGTTCAGGCGAATAGACACGATGGTCAATGAGTATTTTGTCCTTCGTTCCCATATGCCTTTTAATCGACTCAATAGTTCGTTCAGGATTCATAACGGCCTGACGCTTAGCTAGTTGACCGACAAGCTTGCTGCCATCAGGAGTAAACGCAACAACACTAGGTGTTGTCGGATAGCCTTCCGAGTTAGGAATAACTACAGGCAAGCCGCCTTCAATGACGGCTACACAGGAGTTAGTCGTGCCTAAGTCGATACCGATAATCTTGTCACTCATGCCTGAAGCCACAGGATTCGTCAGAACCCTGTTCCCCTATTAATCGTGCTTATGGATTCATACCCAACCGGGCAAGAGTCCTAATATATTTTAAGTGAAAGTTAACCTAGTATATCTAAATAGACATCTAAACTGACACACCATCTTTGCCGGCTGAACTCTTTAAGTACTGGGCAACGATGCCCTCAAGATCATGCGTTTTACGGGTAATATCAGTCGTATCGGATTCCAGTACGGCGTTGCGCAACTGGTTAATTGCCTGCCGGACGGCTTCTTTCTCCACCTGTAGCGAATCATCGCCATTTTTTGAGAGCAATTCTTCTGTTTTGGTAAGCACTTCCTGAGCTTGTGCCGAAGCTTGATTACGTTCGACAGCGATCCGTTCCGTATTGGCTTCTGCTTGAGCCTCATTGGCAAGTCTTTCCAACTCTTCTCTGCTCAACCCATTTGTACGGGTAAGCTCCACAGTAGCTTTGTTGCCGTCTTTATCGAGCACATCACAGAAAAAAATACCGTCAACATCAATACTGAAATTCACCTCGAATTGCAGCGATTTAGCAGGTGCGAGATCCGGCAAAGGAATAGAAAAACGAGCAATTGACTTGTTTTCCCAAGCTTCTTCCGATTCACCTTGAACAAGATGTCCACGTATTGCCGTCTGCCTGTCCGAGTTATTAGTCAATATAACTTTCTTATTGAAAGGAATTACCGTGTTGCGCTTAAACAAATTTACGACTTTGCCGTAAGGCTTTTCTATACCTAAGGACATAGGAATCACATCCAAAAGAAGTATCTCATCCAGTTCACCTGTGAGAATTCCACCTTGAACGGCCGCACCCATTGCCACAGCTTCATCAGGGTTGACAGCTCT